>JANZZA010000223.1 GCA_026419655.1 Armatimonadota bacterium
CCCCTGCTGGGGGAACCCGTTCCCCCAGACCCCCTGCTAGTCTCAAAAGGCTAAAGGCAAGGGGAGGGGGCGGGGCGGGGTCTGCCCGTCCACCACAACAGCACCAGTGCCTACCACCACCCACCGCGGCTGAACCCGCCCCGCCGAAACCACGGGCACTTACGGAGAAGGGGGCAGGGGGAACCCCGCTTTTTGCGGAAAGGGGAGCCCCCTGCTGGGAATGGTTTCTGAGGGAGAGCCCCTTTCTAGGGGTTTTCCCCAGGCCATGGTTTTCTCAGGGAAAGACTTCTCGTTGTGACGGCCAGCGTTGACATGCGCAATCGCGGCGCCAATAATCGCCGAAAAAGATGGTGAGGTGACGGGAATGCGCCGCTGGGGCTTCGTGCCAGTGCTGCTGGTTGGATTGATCGTGGTGAGCGGCGGATGCAAGGGCGGGCCGAGACTGCTGAGCCAGGAGGATGAGATAAGGCTTGGCCGCGAGGCCGGCGATGATTTCGAGCGTCAGTATGGGCTTGAGCACGACCAGCAGATAGTTGGCATGGTGAAGGAGATAGGGAGGAACATTGCGGCCGCGGCTGTGCCCCCAAATTATCCCTACGACTTTCGGGTGCTTGCTCGCAAAGAGGTAAATGCTAATGCTTTCCCTGGCGGGCGGATATACGTGTGGCGAGGCCTTGTGGATGTGCTGAACCGCGACCGGGACCAGCTAGCGTGGGTAATGGGGCATGAGGCCGCGCATGTAGCCCGGCGCCATGTCACCCGCCGCCTGGAGCGCGAGCTGGGTTATGAGCTGCTTATCGCGCTTGTACTCGGCAGGAAGGGGGCTGCGAAAACGGCCCGGCTGGTGGGGAGTCTGGTAATGCTGGACTACGGTCGCGACCAGGAGTATGAGGCCGACCGATATGGTCTGCTTTATACGCAGCGGGCAGGCTATGACCCGACGGCAGCGGTGGCCGTGCTCCAGACTTTCCAGAAATTGCAGGGGCGCGAGCCATCGAAGCTGGAGATATTCTTTGAGACCCACCCGGGGAACAATCAGCGGATAAATGCCGTCAAGGCGTACATCAAAGAGCAAGGCTGGAGCGGAAAGTACTATACGCCGTGAAGGTGACTTGCTAGCGGGGCAGGTCTGATGCGGCAGCAGGTTCTTCAGGTTGTCGAGGGGCGCTGGGAGCAGGTGCTGGAACACGTTTTCTCCCTGGCGGCGTATCTGCCGCGTAGGGAGTTTGGTGTTGTGGTAGCCGGGGAGCTTGACCGTGCGCACCAGGAGACCCTTTCGCGGCTCGGGGTGCGATGGGTGGCGGTGGAGATGGGTGGACGCCGGGCGCAGGTGCAGCAGTTGCGCCGGCTTATCGAGTCCCTTGAGGCCCGTGTGGTGCACGCCC
Organism: Armatimonadota bacterium; assembly: GCA_026419655.1. Taxonomy (GTDB): domain Bacteria; phylum Armatimonadota; class Zipacnadia; order Zipacnadales; family FEN-943; genus JANZZA01. The sequence continues at coordinate 1,386 of JANZZA010000223.1, forward strand.
ACGGGATGCGGGCAGGGCACTTGGTTGTCAAGACTGCTGGCGAATGTCTGCCCGTGCCGGTGAAGGTCTACACGGCTCACGAGCTTAGCGGCTTCGAGTCGGGGGCCTTCAGCCTGCCCCCTTTGCGGCGAGCCGCCTACCGGCGGATGCTGGCCGGCATGGACGCCGTAATTGCTCTTTCCCAGCGGGACCGGCAGGCCCTCGGTGCGCTGGCGCCGAAGGCCGTCGGGCAGGTGGAAGTAGTGCCGCCAGGCGTTGACACGCGGCGCGTGAGACATCTCACGGACCCTGGCTACAAGAAAGCAAAACTGGGACTCGGGCTTAACTCGGCTGTGGTGGGGGCAGTCGTTGATCTTCAGCCGCGGTCGGGGGTGGAGACGCTGCTCGAGGCGGCGGCAGTAGTCAACGATGAACTGCCAAACGTCGAGTTTGCCATCGTGGGCGACGGGCCGCTGGACCAGCACTACCGGCTCATGGCCCACCGGCTCAAGCTCACCGGGGCGACGGTCTTTCTCGGGCGGCGGCACGACCTTCCGGAAGTGCTGGCTACGCTTAACGTAGCCGTGGTGGCCTCAGAAGCTGGCGGTGGTGTCCAGACGGCCCTTCAGGCGCTGTCGCTTGAGATCCCCGTTGTGGCAGTAGACACGGGCGGACTGAGGGAAGTGCTTGGCGACGTTGAGGGTGCGACGCTGGTGCCGCCCGGGGATGCGCAGGCCATGGCAGGCGCTATCCGACAAGCCCTGGAATATGTGCCTGAGCGGTCGGGGCCGAGCCGACGGGGGCTGGTCACTGCGACAGGTCTAATGCTCACGGAGCGGGAAATGCTCGTGTCCACAGAGATGTACGACCTTGACCAGCCGGGGGCAGCACCGGAAGAAAGGACCCTCGAGGCTGGCTCGGTCGGGCAGCGGGTGGCACAAGAGTACAGCGTCGGCAAAATGGTCCGGCGGACCGTGCACCTGTATCGCAGGCTCCTGGCAGCGGCGGGATATTGAAAGACAATCTGACGAAGACTGCCTGGTGGCCCCCCGCAGACTGTTGCAAAAGTAGCCTTCACGCTCGCGAGGCTCGCCCACGGGTAAAGGTTCGGGTGCGCGGGCCCTTACAGCTTCGTCGCTTTACGTCGGCCAACTTCAGGTTTTGCAGCAGTCTCCTGTTAAAAGGGTTCTCCCAAGCTCCCTAACTCTTCCGTTCTGCTTTTACTACCTGTGCCTGGTGACGAAAGGCAAGGCGACCATGAAAGCCTGAGCGCGGCTCAGAACCGCCCGCGCGGGGGACAGGCCGTTGCAAGGTTGCAACGGCCTTTTTTGTTTGTGCCGACTGTGCACAGGCCGATGCATGTATCGGTGAAAGAAGCTATGGCCGCGAAGAGGGCGGTTTTATGCGTGGTCTGGACGACTGCAGCATTGCTGGGCGCCAGGCTTGTGCTTGCCGGGCCTGCCGGGGAGAGTGGCGTGGGCACAGAGCGCGTCGTTCAATTCTGGCGCGAAAGTGCGGCGGAGCTGGACGCCTTTGCGCCGGACTATGTGGTTGACGGAGGCTGTGGGCGTCTGTGGTTTCGGGGCTGGCATGACCGCTGGTGGGAAGTGCGGTGGTGGGCCGGGAGCTCCATGCTGGCCGGAGTCGTTGCCATCGCTCACGTGCCTGAAGGATGGGAGCCACCGGACGACGGAAGGACGTGGCTGGTCATTGAGCCGGATGAGTGGACGAGCAGCGGTCTGCCGGATGCGAGGGCCTACTGCCTGCGAGAGCAGGCGCTGGCCGCGGTGCAGGCTGGCAGGGTGATAGGGCGGATGTACAGGCGGCCCGGGCGCATGATCCTGGTGGCGGAAGGAATGTGGTGTGCAGCGGCCCTCGCGGCGGCCTGTGCGGAGCCGGAAAGAGTTGGCGGGCTTGTGCTGATTGATCCCAGGCCCTATCGGCACCTTGACGGTGGAGGAACTGGCTTGTCAGGAGCGGAAGCCGCCGGGCTGGAGCGCCTCGTGCGCGAGCATCCTGAGTGGTTGGCGGATTTGCGAAATGCCACGCGGTTGTACGACATTGCCTCGGTGGGGCCGGCCGTAAGCGTCCCAGTTGTGGCAATCGCCGACATGCGCCGCTGGCCGCAGTGGCTGGACGTGGCGCGGGAAAGAGGGGGATGGTACTGCATTGGCGTGGATGCA
>JANZZA010000292.1 GCA_026419655.1 Armatimonadota bacterium
CAGCCGCTGAGGTTTGTGCTCCGCTGTGTCCCAGGAGAGGGGCTGGGCGCGGTCGAAGACCCATCCTTTACCGTGGGCGACCGGAAAGTGGTTTTCCGTGTGCGGCTTGAACCGGGCCAGTACCTGGTGTGCGAAGGCGAGCCGCGAGCCACAGTCTGCGACGCTAACTGGAATCCGATGCGCGAAGTGCCCGCCGGAGGGGAGCTTCCGCGGCTGAGCACCGGCCAGAACGAAGTGGCCTTCTCTCCCCGCCCTTCAGGCCCCTCTGCCCGCGTGGAGGTCCGCATCAAGACTCTCGGCGCGCCCGAGCCCGTCGGCCGGTAGCCCATTGGAATAGGCGCTGCTCATAGCTTCCGCCACAGCCCAGGCCCAAGGTGTTCGATGAAGCCGAGGTCGCGAAGCTCTTGCAGCTTCTGGCGAATCTTGGCTCCGATGTTGAGGTTGCGCGGGAATCGGTGCCGGAACAGGTCCCGGTGCTGGTAAACATCCTGGTTTGTAAACTCTCCCTCGGGCAGAACGTCGTAAACCATGTCCAGCCAGCCATAAAGGTCGGCGCGCTCCAGGGCTATGCGGGGCTTCTGGCTCATAGCCTTGCGCAGCCGGCGCTCGGCGTTTCCATATAAGCGCGAGGCGCGTTGGTATTTTCGCGCTTGCTCTGCTGCATGCCACAGCTCCTCATAGCGACCGAGGAGTTCAGCGTCCAGCCGTCGAGCCGCCCCATCGCGCTTTATGCGCAGATAGGTTCGGTACGCCTGGGAGACGATTTCGTCGTCATCCGAGCCGCGGCAGAAAACATTCACCTCGATGTTGTCCGCCAAGCCTCCTCGAGTGAGGTTGGACGAGCCTATCAGACAGGTGGCTTGTCGGCCCCGTCGCACGATGTAAAGCTTTGGGTGGAAGGTCGCTCGCGGGCCCAAAGCTTCCCAGCACCACAGGGACGCAGTTTCGCAGTCCTCGGTTAGTCCCCAGAGGGCAGAAAGAGCTTCTGGCTCGGTGGCCTGCCCATCGAGGCCGATGATAAATTCCAGGCAGGCTCCCCTGTCAGCAGCTCGACGCAAGGCATCGAGAAGAATGCTCACACCTTCTTTCGAGACGAAAGCGACGGCGATGCGCACGTCCGAGGCGTGCCTGATAGCGGTTCGAAGTGCTTCGCCGGCTGGCTGTGTCTGATTATCAATCACACGCAAGCTCATCGCGCCAGTTCTCCTCGCACTTGAGCGATAGCGGCCCCTTGTTGGTTCGCCTCAGGGCAGACCCGTCGGTGAAATTGTTCTTCTCTCGCAGCTCGACGCCTCTTTACAGGAGCTGCGAGACGATCAACGATCTGGTTTGGCAGACCCACTGGACTTCTCGCCTCACACAGCATTGCACACTGAGAGGGGGAATGAAGCCATGCGGCGCAAGAAGCTTACGCTCAGAGAAGTAGCTGAGTGCACATTGACCTCAGCCCTCGGCCGGTCTGGGTACCGGTGGTCACAAGAGAGCCAGCGCAAGAGCCGTCAAGGAAAGGACGCCTGGGAGATATCCCTAACCGTCTGGAGACGTCGCGGGAAACGCTTCTTGGTATGGGTGAAGTGGCGGCAGAAAGTAGGACTCGCCGACGAGACGATTCCCTTCGACGTCATCTGCCTCACCAGGGCCGTATTGGAAAGGCCGGAAGGGTTCGCGCGAGCCTATCTCGTGTTGGGCGGACTCGGATGGAAAATGCACGACTTTTACACCGGCGGCGGGCTGAAGCAGTACCTTGTACACCCCAACCTGGTGAGGATTGTTTCGTACGAACAGTTCCTGACCATGGCAGGACGCAAGGCACTCTAGTGTCCGCACCCGAGCGGTAGCGTGCGAGGCAGCCGTGGGGACAGGGTGGTCAGTGTGCCCGTGTGCGAAAGCCATATAGGCACACGCGAGGATGCGCCGCCTCTAGGACTGGACACGACGACTCGTATCCGCCTGGTTTCCTGTTCATCCGTTGCCCACACAAAAGCGGGCCGGGCGCTGCCGCTACCATGATGCGACATATCGGCCTGTGCCGGGCTGGCCAGTGCCAAAGGTGAGCCAGCCGTCGTCTATTGTAAAAGGCACCTCGCCCAGGTCTTCTTTGCTGCCGGCGGCCAGGGCGCGCAGAGTTATTTTGCCAGCCGCCAGGTCCAGGCCTGGCGCCAGCTCCTTCATGTTCAGGCGCACCGTG
>JANZZA010000297.1 GCA_026419655.1 Armatimonadota bacterium
TATCTGACGTCCCTGGCCTGGAACACATCTGGGAGCCGCACTTTTTCTACCAGCCGCACATAACCGACGGGCAGGTCCTCGTGAGCTTCGACATCTTACTGCAGCCCGGGGCACGGGTGCTTGTCGAGGGACGCGACTCCACCCCCTACCCGGCGTGCATCGGGCCGAGTGTGGTTTTCGATGAGCAAGGGACTGTGACAGCCGGCGGCAAAAAGCTTGGCAGTGTGCCGCTGGGCCAATGGGCGCACGTAGAAATCGCGTTTGGTCTGGGGCCGGCTGCGCCCAAGACCTATACGGTCGCCCTGTCTTGGGAGGGCGGTCAGCGCATGGCCTTCGAGGACTTACCGGTCAGCGGATGGGACTTCCGGGAGCTTCACTGGTTTGGCTTTGTGAGCAATGCCGACGCCAACGTGGCGTTCTACCTGGACAACATCAAAATCCAGCCTGCAGGATAGCGTGCGTGGGACTGTTGAAAAGCCGGGCGGGCTCAAGTTGTTGCTTACAATTTGTACAGCTTCGCTGAGCTATGATTGGACGCATCGTAGCTTGCTTGGCTGGCTAATGCAGCTTTTTAAGCGGTCGCCATCTTGCCAATCCGCTGCTTCTGTGCCACTTTCCCCAGGGGCAGCCCTCATAAGCTGCCCCCATTCTGGCAGGTCTGGGCGGAGAGACTTTGCACCAAAACCCTTACGCGACTTAATACGCCGTGCGGAAAACTCGCGCTTTGTTTCGGCGACTTAGGGGAAGCAGAACTCCTCGATGGCTGCGCATAGAGCTTCAACGTTCTCCAGAGGCACGTCCGCGCCCCCGACGCTTCCGCTTATCATCAGCCCCCCGCGCGGGTCATACATGGCGTCAACGACCTGCATGACCTGGTCACGAATCTGCGCCGGCGTCAAGAAGGCAAAGCTTTGCCGGTCCAGGTCAACGTTGGCGCAGAGCCTGCCCTTATACGCGCGCACGATGCCTTCTAAGGTATTCGCCCTAAGCTGCGGGTCATGTACCGAGACGCCGCACTCGATGAGGTCATCCACAATCTCCAGCAATTGGCCGTCTGAGGATAAGTAGACATGTGTGCCCGCCCTCCGGCACGTCTGGAAAAGCGTCATAAACATGGGCTTGATGTACTTGCGGAATTTCTCCGGGCTTATCATGAGGGCTTTCTGCGTGCCGATGTCGGTGTGGAAGCCTACCACGTCCACCCCTATCTCCAGCCACTTGTTGACTAGGGCCAGCTCGTGCTTGGTGAGCATTTCGATGAGGCGTGGCAGATGAGGGTCGTCGGTAGCTATGTCTACCATGAGATTTTCAAAGCCGCGGAGGAAATAGAGCCGGTCGAAGAGGCGCTCTCCCGTGCCCCAGGTAAGCTGGCCGGCTGCCCTAGCCTGCTCGATGCTCCGCCGAGCAGCCTGCCAGTCCATGTCGCCGCGTTCGGTCTTGGTCTCAACATCCGGTGGGCGGTAGGTCTCCAGGGCATTCCAATCGGCCAGCGGATGCTCAACTACCTGTCCTTCCAAACCTTCCTGCTCGTTATACCATAGGCATCCCCAGTTATCGCGGTAGTATTCACCCTGGCGATAGGCCGGCGGCATCTCGTCGAAGAAGTTCGCATGCTCAGGCTGAAAACCGGGAAAGAGGCGCGGATGGTCGAGGATGATTTTCACCAGGTCTTCTCGATAGGTCTTCCATACTATTGGCGCAAAGCCGACGCCGCAGGGTATCCATTCCGGGCCGCGGAATTCGACGGCCCGCAGCCAGTTTTCCCGGTCGCTCAGCATCCATGTGTCCTCCCGCATCAGAAATAGGTCGCGTGTGCCATCCGAGGTTCAAGACCGTGGCCGAAAACCCTTTCCAATGTGGCGCCCAAAAGTCTTTCTTGGCCGGGGGAAACCCTTTGAAAAGGGTTCTCCCCCAGGCCCCCTTCCCAAACTTTTACGTGCTTTTAACGCAGGTTCGGGTGGTCGCGCATCTCCGCCAGGGGGCGCGAGCATTTACGGGGAAGGCGTGCAGGGGGAACCCTGCTTTCTGCTCAAAGGAGGGTCCCCCTGCTCTGCCGGAAGCTCGGTAAAAAGGCTTGTCCCCCAGCCCCTCGTCCTAAACTTTCTCGGGCTGCTCCCACCACGCAGGGCCTCTGATGTGGCCCAAGCCACAACACTATTTGCTCAAGCGGTCCGTTAGCAGCAGAAAGCTCTCCGGCGGCATAGTGTAGCTCAGTTCGCTCCTGCGGCTGGCGGTGAGGGGCTGGCCGGGCTTTATCATGCCGCGGTCCGGCGTCGGGACGGCTGCCTCACAGTAAAGATACGGCGCCCAGCGGCTTGATGGTGCAAGGCCGCGCAGGGTCAGCCGACGCTCCATGCGCGCGCGATTGACTATTAGGAGCGTCCAGCGGCCATCAGGTGCCCGGAAAGCGGCTGCCGAGGCAGCTCCACCTGCCAGAGCAATCGCATGGACCGAGCTTCCCCGGCGCGTGTGGCGCGTTATCAGGGACCATGAGTAAAACCCCGGCCGCGGCTCCCAGCCCTCATCCTTGTAGCGCCACAGGCCCCACAGCATCTTGTGCGAGCCGTACCATGTGTCGCTGAGGCACCACATCATCATCCCGCGCACGCCCAAGGCCGCTGCCGTGGCCGCAGCATCAGCCAGAAAGATCCCGTAGTAATACTTGCTGTTTTCGGGCGTCGCGTAAGTGCTCATTCCCCGGTTCATGCCGAACTCGCAGATCATGAAGCCCTTGCGCTTATTGCCGTAGACATCGGGTTGCGCCAGGGGCGGCAGAATCTCGACGCGCGGCCTGACCCAGTCGGCGAATTCTGGCCCCGTGTTGGACGTGTAATTGTGGGCGTCGTAGATGTCAATCACATCGTCGAGTTCGCGCACGGCCCGCTCAAACCACGAAAATGCCGCCGTTTCGTCCGGGCCGAGGATGAGGACGTCCCGCCGCAACCCCGCCTCGCGCAGGGCACGGTCGAGGCCGAGGTAAACTTCGGCATAGTCCTCAAAGCTTATTCCGCCACCGTTCGGCTCGTTATAGATGGCGATGTAGCGCACATTGGTGAAGCCGCGTTCCTTGCGCAAGTACATTATCAGGCTTGCCCAGCTTCGCGCGAAGGCGAGTCTTTCGTCTGGATGCGGTGCCCGGCCGCTTGCCTGGCACCAGGCCGGCAACCCATAGCCCCATTCCGTTATCATCACATCCGTCCCGGCCGCCCTGTAAATGGCCAGCGTCTCACAAAGGCTCCTCATGCCTTCGCTGTCGGGCGTTATCTTGCCGCGCTCCGGCTCCCACCAGTTCAGGTCGCCCAGGAGCCTGACAACCTGGGGGCGCATTGCCAAAATGCGGTCCCGCACCAGGGCGCGGTCTTCCTCGGTAATGCCCTTCGAGATGTTGCTCTCGCTCCACAAGAACAGGTCGCCCTGAGCGCCGAAGCCCAGCCAGCCCCGGGAGACAACATCCTTTGGCCGCAGGGTTGCTGTGATCGCCGGCGAGGGCGGCGTCGCCCGCTCGACAAGCTCCAGGCGCACGTCGTCAAACCACGCCGTGGCATTGTCGTGGAGCACCAGCAGGAGCCGCAAAACTCGGGCTGTCTCCGGCACCGTGCCCTTCACTAAAAGCAGGTCCCATCGGTCGCGGCCAGTGTCGGGGGAAACGTCGCTGTGATAAATCTCCACGCGCTGGTTGGCGGCGTCGAGGAATTCCATGGCCATGTAGGCTGAGCCGCGGGTGGTGCCGCGCGTGCGGACGCGCGCCTGGGCGCGATACACGTCGCCTGCGGTGAGGTCGCCAAGCTCGAAGTACAGGGACTGATAAAACGGCCGGGTGCCTTCTGGCACAGTGATGCGCGCCGATGCGGTGCCAGAAAACTTAACTTCGGTGTCAACAGCAAACTCCGCCGGCCCCCGCTGCATCCACCCCTTTAGCCCATCCTCAAAGCCCCCATCTGGCGCCAGATTCGCCGGCCCAGTGCGTCCCACGAGTGTGCCCACCGCAAGACTCGCGAATATAGCCACGCCACTACGCGCGTAAGGAAAGGGAAGCTTTCGCATGGTGCCGCTTACCCCCTCTGTGACAGTGCCCATGGCCTCATAAAAGCTCGTTCTCTTACGAGGTTTCGGTTGCCCCGAGTGGCAATCGCGGCATGTTTTCTGGGAGAAACCCTCATTGAAAAGGGTTGTCCCCCAGAGACCCTTCCCAAACTTTTTCCTGTTGTTTCCCTGCCACCACGACGGCGTGAGCGGATTAACGGGTTGGATGCGCCAGGGCGGCCGGAAGGTTCTTGGCGCCGTTTCCAAGGAGCCCACCACCTGAAGGCGAGAGTCCCTGGCTACCTCTTTGCCTGACTCCAAGCCGAGCGGCCCCGGAATAGACGCATCCAGAGCATTACCACTTACCACCGCAGTTCCCAACTGCACGTCCGGCAGACCCGGGCCATCTCGTCGGCGCCGTACTTGCCACACACGATGCATTTCCTGTCGTCGCACCACGGGCAAACACGAACCATCTGCTCGGCGCCGTAAGACCCACAGACCACGCACTTGCCGCTATTGCAAAAAGAGCACACCCTTGCCATGCGTTCCGCTCCGTACCTGCCACACTTGATGCACTTCTCCACTGGCCTCACCTCCCTTGGGCGCTTGGAAAAGAGGGTCCACGGTCATCATACTTGGCAGCCCCGCCCAAGTGTGACGTATAGACACATCTGACTGCACAAGGTCTGCGGCGTCACGCTTTCTCGGCTGCCTGGGCGATTGCCAGATCCGCGGCCGCAAGAAAGCGCTGGGCAACGTGCCGCCAGGTGAACTGGGAGAGCACGCGGTTGCGTCCCTGCTCGCCAAGCCGCGCGGCCAGTCCAGGCTCGCAAAGCAGTCTCTTCAGGGCGTCGGCAAGCGCTTCTGGGTCGTCTGGCGGGACAAGTATGCCCGATTGACCGTCTGCTATGGCGTCTTCCACGCCTCCCGTCCGTGCTGCAATGACGGGTTTTCCGGCGGCGTTTGCTTCCAGGTACACCAGGCCCAGACCTTCCGGCGGCTCGCCCGGAATATCCCGGCTGGGCATGACAAAAACGTCGCAGGCCGAGTACCACAAGGGCAGGTCATGTTCGGCCACAGCTCCGGCAAAAATGACCCGGCGGCCCAGTCCGAGTCCTTGCGCGATGGCCTCCAGACGCTGCCTTTCCGGCCCGTCTCCGACCACAGCGTATCCCACGTCCACGCCTTCGGCTCTCAGTCGGGCCATGGCCTCGAGCACCAGGTCATGGCCCTTGCGCCTCACCAGCCGCGCCACCGTCAATAGCAGGGGAGCATCGCCTGTGCCAAGTGTCGGCCGCAGACGCTGGGCCTCTGCCGACACGCCGGGCCCGGCGAAACGGTCGGGGTCAACGCCGCCGTAGATGACCCTGACACGTTCTTCTGGCACCCCGGCGCGGACAAAGTTGCGGGCGGTGTAATGTGATACGGCCAGGCAAAGCCTGGCCGCACCGAGTACTTTTCGTTGAACAAAAGCCCTGACTGGCCGGGCTGCCTCGGGCATAAATTCCCGTCCATAGCCCAGGAGGATTAACGGGGCGTGCTTGGGCGCACTTGAACCGAGGTATGCCGGACCTTCTGGCATCCACTTGGTGCCTACGACAGCCGCTGGCGTGCACATTTTGATTTGAGAGCGCAGGGCGCGGGCCATAGCGAGAGCCAGGCCAGCCTTGCCGCGGCCCGGCACGCGCACGACAGGGCATCCCAGGCTGGCATCCACGGCCTTGGCTTCTTCTCGGCGCGGCGCTATCACGACCGCTTCCTGTCCGAGCGATACCACTGCCTTGACCAGTTCGTAGGCGTAGCGCTGGATGCCGCCGACATCCGGTGGGAAGTCGCCAGCCAGGAAAACCAGGGATTTACTTTCGCTCGCCGCTGCCATGGCTTGCACAGGCGCGGGCTGCGGCCGGTCTGGTCCATGCCGCAGGGGATCATGAGCCTCTGACAAGGACAACCCGGGTGGCCTGAGCCGGAAGGTCCACACTGAAGGCCACACCAGCGACCGGCAAAACTGGGCCGCCGAGAACCTCCGCAGTGAAGTTTTTCCAGCCAAGTCGCTTCAGCTCCAGGCCCACTTTGGCCGTCAGAGCCTCTTCCTGGGGATTGTGAACAACAAGGTAGATGCGCTCTCCGCGGCCGTAGCGCTCGATGCGTACGATTTCTGGCTCAACGGTCGCCGCGGTAACGGGCTCCCAGCCGGCTGCAGAAAGCTCCCGCAACGTGGTCGCATACCGGGCCATGACCTCAATCTTGTTCCCGTGGCCGGGGTAAATGTCATGGAGCAGGTGCCATTCCACTTCCCAGTCGGGCCGCGGGTCGTAAGGCAGGTCAGTACAGGGCTTGTGCCGGGCGATGGCGCGGATATAGTCAGGGTCGGCAAACATCACCGCCTCGGCGCCGAAAATATCCAGGTACGGCCCAGCGAAGGTTAGCCAGGCCGGCGTACTTCCCCACGAACAATTCGCCATGAGCACCTTGCCCTGGCCATGGATCCACTGAGCAAGCTCGCGCAGCCACTCCACCGTCGCAAAGGCTGCCACCTGGACGGGCTTGTGGTCCACCGCCGAAAAACTCAGAGGTACGCTCGTCCAGGCAAAATGCTCGCGCTGGTAGTTCGCCCGCGCGTGCTGGCCGTATCCGCCGAGAGAATCCAGGGCGATGCCGTCAATCCGCACCCCATCGGCTTCCCAGCCCAGCAGGGCATATTTGAGCACCACGTCAATGTTGAATCTGCCCTTGCCGCCCGGAATCTCCGGGTCGAGGTTGCACGGGAATATGCATCCCCACTTGCTTTCTCCCATCCACGGATACCTGCCTGTGTAACAGTGGGGAATCCCGAAACGAGTGTAGTTGACGGACTTCAGGGCTGCGGCAGACAGCCCGCGTATGAAATCTGTCCAGTCGTGGTCGGCCAGGAACAAGTCCATGCCCCTGCCGGCCAGGTG
>JANZZA010000407.1 GCA_026419655.1 Armatimonadota bacterium
GCCACATAGGCAGCATGGTGCTTATCGTGGTGCAGCTCAAGCTGCGCCTTGCTTATCACCGGCTCGAGGGCATCGTAAGCATACGGCAGCGGGGGCAAAGTGTACTCCAGCTTCCCCTCAGCGTCCCGCTTTGCAGCATCCAGCATTCCCTGCACCTCCTCTGGAAGGTCGGCGTTACCTTTAACGGACAGGGCCGCCAAGCCAAAGCCGGCCAGGCCCGCCGCTCGAAGAAAACTCCTTCGGTCCACCCTACGCACCTCCACCAGGCCTTATATGGTGGCAGGGCCGGCCGACAAAGCCGGTTTGAAAAAAGTCGGCCGGCCCCTCTCGTATGAACCTACCCGCCACAGCAACAGCACCCCGACTTGCCCGAAGCCGCCGTCACTTCTACGTCCACCGCACGCTTGATGGTCCCGCGCACCGAGCAAGCCTGGGTGGCGTGTCGCAGAATCGCCTGCACGCGCTCATCGGGCAGGGCTTCGGGGAAGTGGACGTGCAGCTTGAAATTGGTCCAGTACTGTTCCCCATCTTCCTCGGCCTTTTCGGCGCTGGCGGTCACTGTCATTCCCTCGTAGGGAATACCGCGATCCTTGCAGTGCAGCGCGGCGACCATGCCGAAGCACTCCGCCAGGGCTGCGAGAAAGATTTCCGGCGGAAGAGGGGCGGTCCCAGTGCCTCCCAACTCCGGCGGTACGTCGGCCTTAATCTCAGTCCCCCTGATGTCAGCCGAGAACACCGTCGGCCCTACGTTCTTCGCGGTGACCTCGATTTTCATCTTCCTCGCCTCCTTGCTACCCGTTTATTTTCTCGCCGTGCGTCGCTCCAGACTCAGCCAGACGCATCTGTCCAGGCTTCGCAGTCCCCCGCCCTAAGACCTCATCAAAACCATGTCAGCCGCTATATCCATGCCCTAGCCAAGCTGCCTGTAGCAGAACCACCAGTCGTAGCCCTCATACTGCTGCAGGCGCTGGCGAGCGGTTTCCTCGTCCCCAGGCGGTGGGACTATGACCCTGTCGCCAATCAGCTCGTTTTCTGGCCAGTTGG
>JANZZA010000443.1 GCA_026419655.1 Armatimonadota bacterium
AAGTGCTCCGCATCGAAGGCGAGACGGTAAAGGTCTTCGGCATCATAATGGGGACCCTGTTCTAGGTCTCGCCTCAAGTAAGGTCCTGCGGTAGCGTCAACGAGGCTCAACCGCGTGAGCAAGGGAAAGCCGGGGCGCGGAGACCAGCTCCGCGCCCCGGCCAGAGGAATGGAGTGTGTCGGCAGATGTACCGCGCGGGGAAGAACACAAGGGCGACCAGATTTATGCTGGTGTGCGCTGGGTCGTTGGTCCTTGGTACCGCGTGGAGCCCCGCACAGGGACAGATCGCGCGCAACCCCGGCCTGGATACCACAGTCCAGGCAGTGACTACTGTGGAATGCTTGGTAGCTTCTCCCTTGGGGCAGTGGCTCGCTGTTGGTGCGGGCAATACCCTCGCGGTCTGGCGAGTGGCATCCTGGCAGCCGGTTGCACAGGTGACGTTCCCCAGCGTTTGCCAAGCACTGGATTTTGAAGCAGCCGAGAGATGGCTCGCAGCAGGTCTCAGAAACGGTTCCATCACGATACTGGATAGCTCCACCTGGCAAAAATCGGGTGAAGTTACCGGGCTGCGTGGGGCTGTCACTCAGGTGACCTTTTGCCCGGGCGGCAAGGAACTTGTCGCGGCCACGTCGGCGGGAGAAGTAGTCCTGTGTAATGCCGTCACCGGAGAAGTCGTGTGGAAGACCAAGCCCCACGGGAAAGCTGTCCACGGCTTTGGCATTGACCCCCGTACCCGCACCGTCTGCAGCATTGATGCCGGGGGCCAGCTTTCCTTTACGGACTGGTCCCTGGGAAAAGTCAGCAAGAACGTAACCTTCCCCCTCATTCACGAAGTCTATAGCGCCGATTTTTGCAATTCGGCCCGGTTATGCTGTGTGGGGGCCAAGCGCCTTATCATGACCATCGGCGGCGGATTAATGGAAGAAGAGCGCATCCATGTGCTCGACTACGAAGGCAACACTGTGGCTGTGCTCCAGGGCGAGTATGACAGGTTCATAAGCCCGCTGGCTATTTCTGCCGACGGGGCTCTCGTGGCCGGCCCGTGCTATCGCGACCACCTCATCGTATGGGAGGTCGGCGCAGGGGCCGTGCGGGTGATCATAGACAACATCCCGCCGCCGAAAGCGCTGACCTTTTCTGCGGGCGTGGGGCCGCTATATCTGGCGGCGGCGGTGAAGAATACGGTGCGAATTTTCGGGCTGGCGACAGGGGACATAGCCCCGCCCGTCCCGCCCATTCAGATTGTCGTGCTGTCCCCGAAGGAATTCGCCGGTGAGCGGGACATTGCGGTGGTGGCAGCGCCCGTGACGGTCGAAGGAGTAGTGGCGGCCCGCCAGCCAGTGGCGAAGCTACTGGCTAACGGCGCCGAGGTCCCCCTCCAGATGCCCTCGCCCGAAGTGACGCGGCGATTTGTTACCCAAGGTACCGTGTGGGCCTTCCGCTGCTCCTGGGACCCTGAGCGGGATGAGGAACTTGTGCTCAAAGCAGAAACGGTGAACGGCCAAAGCGCCGAGAAAGTGCTCCGCAGGACGACGGGAAAGCCTACGCTTGCTTCAGCGGGGCGCGGCTGGGCAGTGGTAATCGGGGTATCAGAGTACGAGGACCCAAAGGTGAAAGACCTGCGCTTCTGCGACGAGGATGCTCAGGCCGTCTGGCAGCAGCTAACGGGCAGCGGTCGGGGAGGGTTTGAACCCAGGGACGGCGAGCTCCTTACCACCAGCGGGTCGGCCAAAAAGCCCACGGCGGCCAATATCCGTGCCGCCCTGGAAAAGCTCTCCCAGGCCAGCACAGAAGACAGAGTTGTCTTTTTCTTCGCCGGGCATGGTTTCATAAACGGCGGTAAGGCCTACCTTGCAGGATGCGATTTGTCGCTGAAGGGGCCCACGGGGGCCGCGGGAGGGGAAGGGGCTATCGCGCAAAGCTTCGAGATTGGCGGTGGAGCAATAGAAATGGCTGAAGTGCGCCAGCGCCTTCAGGCCTGCCCGAGCCAGCATAAAATCATCGTCGTTGACGCCTGCCACAGCGGTGGCATAGTTGAAGGAACGGCAGGCGAAATGAGCGCTATTTGGGCCAACGCCCTCTTCCAGGGTCGCGGCACCGCAATTCTGACAAGTTGCGATGTCTCCGAAAGCTCCTACGAGTTTGAAGAAATGCGCCACGGAGCCTTCTCCTACTGGCTCCTGGATGGCTTTGCCGGCAAGTCTGATAGAGACGGGGATGGCATCATCACGGCCCACGAGGCCTTTGTTTATGCTTCTGACCAGGTGCGCATGTGGGCGCAAAAACGCGGCTACCGGCAAACCCCGCGCCTGCTTTATGACGTTGTCGAGGACATTCCGGTGCTCCGGGTCGCCAGGGGCTAAATACACAGCGCCAGGGTGCCCTGGAGGAAGAGGGCAAGGGCAAAGCGCCCTGGAGTAAGAACACAACACCGGGGTGCCCCGGGACCAGGAACAAGGTAAGTTTGTGGAGCCAGAAAGGGCGTCTGAGAGGTAGAGACGGGACGGTGAAGGAAGAATGCGCCCGCTGTCTCCCTTCTCCTCGGGCACACCTTCTGCGAAACCGCGCCGTTGCAAAACAGTCCTTTTCGGACTGCGCTGTGCAGAAAATGTTGCTTTTGCGCCCCCAGGTCCCGCCTCCCACGGAAATCAGCCTGCGCAAGAGCAGGTTGTGCAACAGTCGCGCAAAAGTTACCTCTCAGGAGCAGGCTGCCATGTCTGCTGTCTTCTACTGGAGCCGTGCGGGACTGCTGTCCTGCTCTTGTCCCCACTCACTGAAACACTCCAGGGCGCACCAGCGACCTAGTAGGTGAGGATGCCCAAGGGGCATAAAGCAAGCTTGCGGGAGGTGTTTTCCGTGCGTAGCAGGTGGGTTGCGATGTTTGCGTGGGCAGTAGTTGTGGGCATGGCACTGGGGGCTGTGCCGCTGTGGAAGGCCGGTAGCGAGGCCCAGGCCCAGTGGGTGAAGGTGCGGGAATGGAAGCAATGTGGACATTGTCGCCGGGAGGTGCCGATGAGTTCAAGGGCTGGGATGCACTGCCCGCATTGTGGAGCCTACTGGAAAGGCGAAGATGAGATCTGCCGGTATCTAACCGAACCGGGAGCGGAAAAGCCCTCTCGGGTACCCCGCCTCGGCGGCCCCACGGTCACCATTCGTTACGGAGATGAGACCTTCAAGGTCCCAGCGAAGACCGTAGGTGGGACGTTGATGGTGCCAGTGAGGACTTTTGAGAAGCTCGGCGCCGTCGTGGAGCAGACCAGTGACGGGATCGTGATTGGTCTGGACGAGACGGTGCTGCGGCTGTGGCCCGGGAAGCGCACCTACGAGGTCTGCGAAGGAGAGGTGTGTGGTGACCTTCTACCGGTCGCGCCGCGGATGGTCAGCGGGAGCCTCTATGTACCGCTGCGGGCCATTGCGGAAGCTCTGGGCTTCTCCGTGGACTGGGAAGGCAGCCTCCTGGTCGCAGAGTGACAAGTTACAGTCCTTCCAGGGACCGACGAAGGAAAATAGTATCGTGAAAAGTGTGTCAAAGGAGCCTGGGGGCAAAGGTTGCCACATTTGCCCCCAGGCCCAACCGGGGCAGGGGAAAACCAGGGTGCGTCCTGACCAGATACTGCCGGGGCCCACCAACCGGGCGGGAAACCCCCACAGCCGCCGCAAGATCGCCCACAAGCCCGTACACCGGGCTTAAGCGGATGAGGCACAGCCGCCAGGGAAGGCGGCCCATCGAGGAAAAGGTGGCCGGATGCCGCCGTGGCAGGGGACTGGCTCAGATACGGCAGGGCTGGGGCGCCCCACGAGAACAGAAACATTAGCCGATGGGAGGGCCGCCGGGGGAAGCACAGGTCAGAGGCGGTGAAAGGTATGGCGCTGGCGCAGGTGTCGGTATGTCTATTTTTGGCGTGGCCGTGGATTATCGGACAAGTGGCGGATGGCCTGGCTGATGACGAGGTGGGCCTGTTGCGTGAAATTCAGCGCCAGGCGACTCTTGGGGACCTTGCCCTGACCGTCGTCGGCCGCCGCACAGCCTTTCGCGAAGGCGAGGAAATAAAATTTGAGGTTTCGTGCCGCCGGGACATGTACGTCACCCTTCTGGACTTCGGCACCAGTGGGGGAATAGTGGTGGTACTGCCCAACCGCTATTCCGGGCCGGTGCTGGTGCGTGCCGGACAGCGGCGCCTCGTACCCGCCAATGAAGACGGCTTTCGGTACCTTGTTAGTGGGCCACCGGGCACCGAGCACGTGGTGGCCATCGGGAGTGTCGAGCCGATAAGAGGGCTTGAGGAAATAATAAGCAGGACGAGCAAAGCAGCCGGTCCCTTCGGGATTGTGCCCACGGGGCAGCAACGCGGTTTTGTCATCTCAGTGCGGGATATTCTAGTGGTGCCGGCCGCCCAGCCAGCAAGGATGCCCTACGCCTTTGCCAAGTGCTCTTTTGTGGTCCTGGGGCCCCAAACCACCCCTACCCCACCGACGCTACAACAATCCCCGCAGCCAGCGCCGGGACAGCCGTCCGCACCTCAGCTCCCACCAGGGCAGCCGCCTCCGTCTCACGCGCCACCAGGGCAGCCATCCCCGCCCCCGATGCTACCTGGGGGGCCGTCTGCGCCCCCGCCCGGGACCCAGGCTAATCCGCCGCAGCCCGGTGAGCCTTCTGCTTCTCAGCCTGGTCTCCAGGCTCCCCCGGAACCTGAGCCGGCCCTTCCTGCCCCCGAGCCACCTCTCCTGGCCGGCGCTCCCCAGCCGGGCAGAGCCAACCGCTGGGCCGTGGCCCTCGGCATAAGCCGATACCGCGATAGAAGACTGCTGTTTGCCGCGGCCGACGCCAAACTCTTCGCCGACAAGGCCGCCGAGCTGCTTAACGTGCCAAAGGAGCACATAGTCCTGCTCACCGACGCCCAGGCCACCTGCGACGCCGTGCGCGACGCCTTTGCCCGCATCTCCAAACGGGCCGACCGGCGCGACCGCCTGTACGTGTTCTTCAGCGGCCACGGCGTTCGATTGCAGGATGACGATGGCGACGAAGCTGACAGTTTTGATGAGGCCTTGCTCCTGCAGGACGCCCCCCTGCGCGATGATGAGTTCTATCTGCTCTGCAACCAGACCTGGTGCACTGAACGGGTATTGTTTCTGGACTGCTGCTATGCCGGGGGCGCGGCCCGCGGCATAAAAGGGATTGGAGAACCGCCCGAGGCTAATCTTCTTCCCTTGCTTGACCATTTCGATTTTGGCGAGAAGCCGCCATCCGTCGGGACGCGGGACCTGGAGGAGACCGCAGGCGCCCCTGGCCAGGTTGTACTGGCAGCCAGTAAGCCCGATCAGGTCTCCTGGGAAGACCGCCGGATTCGCCATGGAGTCTTCACTTATTACGTCTCCAAGGGCCTGGCTGGCGACGCCGACGAAGACCGAAATGGGGTTATCCTCGTCGAAGAACTGTACGCCTTTCTGCGCCACACCATCCCCAACCACGTGGCCCAAATGCCAGGCGTGCAACAGACAATGGTGCAGGAGCCGGTGCTGGTGGGCCGACCTCTTCCTGGCATGCGCATCAGGCCGTAGGGCACTCGCGGCCTAATAGGACGCTTCTACCGGGCCACTATTGCAAAACAGTATTTCCACGACTGACTCGCCCCTACCCAGTACAACTCGCTGTCACAAACCTGTCCCGTCCACGTACTGGCAGCTACGTCCATGAGGGGGTTGCAAAAGCCACCCTTGGGAGCGCCCCTTGAAAAGGGTTTTCCCCGTGACGTCTTTCCCTGCCCAAAGGGATTGCGTCGGGTGCTCCTTATCTGCTCAAAAACCCTCCCCAGGGTTTTCTTCGCAGGTGAAAAGCAGGCGTCCCCGGCCATTCTTCGCTACTGAACAGATTCCCCCAAGGCCTTCTTCGCTGGTAACAGAGATTGCTCCCAACGCTTCTGCCCAAACTTCTCGAGAGTAGACGCGGCGACTCCTGCGTACTCTGCTGCCTTCGGCGGCAAGAAAAAAATTTTTGCCCGCGCCTGCAACACATTTCGGACGTGCAGCGACTTAACAGATGGGAGGCAGCCATACGCCACGGAGTGCAAGCGCAAGCTGTCCCCGATGCACGCCTGGACAGGAGACACGTGAGGTGAGAACAGTGTTGCCACCGCAAGCAGCGCAGTTTGTCCCGCCTCTGCGCGCCAGTGACGTGCTCACACTGTTACTGAGCGCAGCGGTCGTGGGGTGGTTCCTGCTGGGACTGTGGAACCGTCTCATCGGCCACCGGCTGGGGCGCAAGCCCACGCATGACCTCATTACAACGCTCTCCGACTGGTGCATCTGGCTGCGGAGGAGCGCGGTAGAGGCCTTCCGGTCGCGGCCGGCCCTGCTCGAGGCCATGCAGAGCGGGCTGGCAGTGCTCAGCCTGGTGTTCCTTATGCCGGCGGCAGTGGGAGCGACTTATGCAAACCTGAGACTACTGGGGCCGATTGTGGGCTTCGTCTTCAGCGTACCGAACAACCTTGCCATGGTCATCGCCGTGGTTTTCGTCGCTGCAGAGCTCATCGCCGGCATCGTGCTGTGTCACACCTATCCGCCCCTGTCGAATTTGCTCCAGCACGCAGCCAGTCGCCCCATTCTCCATGGGCGCAGGAACAATGGCATCAACAAGGGCAAAACAGGTGCGGCAGGTGCAAAAGATGGCCAGGTCGAGGTCACCAGGTCCCAGGTTCAGCTAGCCAGGGCCATGATCACCGTGCTGGCCGTTCTGATTCTATTCGAGGCCGGCGGAAATGCTTACGCTGCAGGGGGGGCAACGGAGGACCCTTTTGTCGCGCTGCTGGCTGGGCTGATAGGCCTTGGCTGGCCTTTGGCCAACGTGACGGCGGTTAGCGTGGCGGCCGAAGGCCTGCTTATCACCCTGGTCCTCTGGCTCGTGCACGTCCTGGTGGGGACCACAGCCATGACGGCTTATGGCCTGCTGCGCTGGTGTGTGCCCATTGTCATTCCGTCCCGCGCAGCGGAACTGGCGCATCGGGCTTTCCATTGGCTAAACGGCATCCCGCGAGGCAACGGGCAAGCACCCACCAGCAGGTAAGAGCAACCTTCAAAGCCGTGGAGGAATGAGAAATGGGCAGCCTGCCAACTGACACCGCGTTGCGTCTTAGCAAAACAGCAAGAGGAGCTGCTGAGATGAGACTTCCTGGGTCGGCCTGTAACCCATCAACCCAGACTTGTGCGTTCTTTTGCGGCAAACCCGAAGAGGTGGCACGCAAACTGGGCCTGCTGGACGCGGACGGCAAGCCCTTCAGCTCAGCGCTCAGTACCCTGCTGGCAAAGCTAACCGATGTTATCGCCTCGGCCGAACAGGTGGAGGAAATTGTAGCCTCCCATAATGGTGTGCGCAAAGACTACGAGGGCGTACAAACCGCCGTCACCGTGTGCCGTTGGGTGAGCAGCTTGCTGGACTACCTCAGAGAGCACGGAAGCCTGGTACTCATGGAGGGTGACTAGGGTGCCGGATAGGCTGATGGGAGTGGGACCTGTTGCCGGTTGTTCCAGGAGCTGCGGCCTGTGGCACGCAACACTGTCGTCCACAGCCGTGGGCCGGCCCTCTGGCAGCAGTATGCCGGCGGGCTTGCCCATGGTGGAACCCGCACAAGAAGGCTGGGCAGCGAGGCCTGAGCCAGAACCCTCCCCCAGCCTGAAAGGAATTTTACACACGTCTGGAGGTGCCTGCTGAAATGCTCGACCCTCTTTTTGAGCGTATTCTTGTCTGGTGGCCTGATTGGGCCTTTGCGCTGTTCTGTTCCGTCCTGGTCAGCGCGCTGGGCACGAGCCTTTACCAGGTGCTGGACCTTCTGGGCCTAAGTCCAGTGCCTGTTGAAGAGAACGAAGCCAAGGACCGGAGCGCCCTCGAGCGGCTCCTGCGCGAGCTCGAAGAGTCCCACCGCGGACTTGCCAGAAAACTGACAGGATTTGCTCGCCGCCACGGCGGGGACCGCAAAAGCTTGTGGCGCAGCATCCTTCCCGGCCGGAGAGCGGACCGCCGCACGCCAGGCACCACCACCTCCAGCTTGAGCACACAGATCTCCCTGGGGCTGCAGCTCCTCCTGGACATGCTCTCCAGCGCGCCCACGGCACATCTGTATAGTAGCAGTAGGCGGTTCCTTGGGGTTATCAAAAGGCTGGCAGACTCCGGCCTACTGGATGCCGCCCAGGCAGAAGAATGGAGAACACTGGTCAAAGAGAAGCTCAAAGAACAAGATGGGCGCCTGACCAACGACGTGTGGACCCTAGGGGCGTGGGGCAAGGGGAAGCAAACGCTTCAAGCCCTTTTTGCGGCCGTGGCCGACGAGCTGGAGAAGTTGGCCAGCGGCGCAAGCGAGCCGGCCACTGCGCCCACCGGGCCTTCCGTAAACGCTCAACCCACTACCACACAGCCCGAGGAAACTCCTTTCACCCGCGGCCCCGAACTGCGGGAAAAGGTGAAGCGCTTGCGAGAGCACCTCGAGCAGCTCAACACCCAAGCACAGAGGGTTGCCAAGGATGAGGCGCCCAGGGCGGCGTAGCTTTAACAGCAGCGGCCGGTTACCAGCAGCCAGCTACCACCGGCAAGCTGCCAGCAGCCAGTGGAAAACATGCTCTCCTGGGCCTTCAGTGCCGCAAAGCCCTGAACACGAGCGGGGGCAGGACAAGCCAGAAAGACAGGTCAGGTCTAAAACGCAAAGAGCAGGTGATGGCAAATGGTAAGAAGATTTCCGTGGTGGTGTCTTACGGCCAGCGTCGTGGTGGCCACGACCATGACGGGTTGCATGACCGCCAAGGAGCGAAGGCCCTTCCTGTACTTCATCTTCGACGCCAGCGGGTCCTTTCAGCGGTGGCTGCCGCAAGCTCGGGAAACCGCCTGCCATATCCTCGAGAAAGTGATGGTGAATCCCGGCGCCCAGGTGTGCGTGGCCGTAATTGATGACCACAGTTACCCATCCGATAACGTGCTGCTCGGCCCCGTCAAGATGCCCGACAACCCCCTCGAGTTCAAGCGCCAGAGGCGGATGCTGCTCGACGAATTCGCCAAACTGGAGGTGCCTGTCTCTTCCGCGCCCGGCACCGACATCCAGGGCGCCCTGCACCGCGCTGCCGAGTACGCTGCTGCCAATCCCTCCGACTGGCTTGACCTGCTCATCTTCTGCGACATGCAGGAAGAGCACAATCCCATTCAGTATCAGCCCGTACGCTTCTCGGTACCCGTGCGGCTGACGGTCTTCTTCATGCCGCAGCTCAAGATAGTGTCCAGAGACGCCTACGGACGCCGTTACCAGCGGGACGAGACAAAACAGGAATTCATGGCACGGCAGGAAAAGTGGCGGATGATTTTTGCCCAGTACGGCGTGCCAACCGCACGGTACGCCAAATTCTACGACCCCAGCCAGTCGCGCGTGACAGGGGGACTTGCGAGTACCAGCATCGAGGCCGTTGTGGCGGAGCTATCCAAGGCGCCTGAATTTGCACCGGCAGGCCCCCAGCAGATGGCCGGCCCTGGCGGCCCTGGTATGCCCATGCCCGGACCGGGATACGGTGGGCCACCAGCCATGCCCGGAGGACCTCCTGGGCCGGGCTACGGTGGCCCACCCGGGCCGGGTTATGGCGGCCCCGGGCCGGTGCCCTATGGCGGGCCACCTCAGCCAGAAGCCAGCGGGCCGCCTGGACCGGGGCCCGGCCAGCCACCAGCCGTGCCTGAAGGGCCAGCCGAGCCAGGGGCCTTGGCGCCACCCGCCTCCTGAACCAGGAGCCTGATACCCATCCCGCACCCATGCACCAGACTCTCATCCCAGGGCGGGGCAGAAAACCAAATGCCCACCACACTGACACAAAAAGCGGACCTGAAGCGACATATATAGTGACGGCTAATCGGGAGACAGCGGATGACTAAGGCCAGAAAGCAGGCGCGCCACAAGCCGCGCAGGGATGAAGCGAGGGTTGGAGCAGCCAGGAGGCTCGTCGGCCCTGCCCAAAACCGGCAACCTCGTATCCCTGCCCTCGCCTGCAACCCCAGCCCGGCCGGGCCGCAACATCAGCGCAAAGGAGTGACCAATCATGCGTCGCGGACAGGCTAGCTATGCAGGGCTTATCGTCCTGGCGGCTGTCCTGGTGGGCCTGTATTCCATCACCCGCCAGGGGGCTGCCGTCAACCCTGAGCCTGCCACCGAAGTTCCTGCTGACTGGCAGGCCGCACTGCCACAACCACCGGTTTGGGCAAATGGAACAGGCAGTACAGGCCTACCAGTCGGGCCAGGTGCACCAGGTGGGCCAATCGTGCCGCCGGGAGTGAGTGAGGCAAGTTGGCCAGGTGAGCCAATCGTGCCTCCCGGGTCGGGCGACACAGGCACATGGGCTGATATGACCAGCCCTTCCGAGGCGAGCGGGCCGGATACGCAGGCTACCTCTGACACGTCGCCCAAAGCGCCCAACCCTGATGAAGAGCTCAGCCCGGCAGCACAGGGGAAGCGCACCCAGTCGCTCGAAAGCTCGCAGCCCCAGGGCCAGCAGCCCTCCCGCACGCCCAGGACACAGCGGGTGGCTTGCGCCAGTCACAAGCACAGCAAGCCTGCGCAGAGCAGCACGTCGGTCACCCGGAGGTGCTCCCGTGCGGCTACCCGGGCACCCAGGCATCGCCCCCAGCAGGACCGCGATCTCGACGATGGCTGCCCGGAGCTGGCTGAGGTCTGGCCTGGAGGCGATCTCCCCGCCAGGTGGGGGAGGATCACCCGCCATCGGGACCAAGCCGAGGACACCGAAGCCGAAGGCTCCCCAACCTTTCGCCGGCTAATCACCGGTCGCTGCGGAAGTCTCTCTGCCGGCCGCTGGATAAGGGAGCAGGCTGACTGACCTGGGGGATGATGCCCAATCCTGTATCAGGGAGCAGACAGCCACACGAGAAGAGGCCGGCAGACATCAGCCATGGTCTTCAGACGCGTGCTGATACCCTAGCGAACCTAGCGGACAGCCACGTGCGCGAGGAGGGAGAGGACGAACACGTCCAAGACCTGCCCCGTGACATACGGACAGCCACGTGCGCGAGGAGGGAGAGAGAAAAATGCGCCGCCACAAAAACGCTCGATACAGGGGCCTGGCAGTCCTCCTGGCCCTCCTGATCGTGGCCTACCTGGGCACCCGTCATCTCTCTGGAAGCCTTGACCCACAATACGCGGAAAACGAGAGCGACTTCGCCGCCGCGAACCAGCCCTTCTCCCAGTCGCGCTACCTGGCCCAGCACTACGGCAGAGAGTGGACCTACGGAGAGCCAGCGCCAGCAGGAATCCCGCCCCAGAGCGGCCCCCCTCCCGGCGTGTGGTACCCACCAGCAAAATCGGGCGAGCCCGACGCACCGACGGGCATGGTTCCGCCCCAAAAGGCCGCCAACCAAGAGCGCTCCACGCCCGTAGGGACCGCGGAGCGAATCGATAACCAGACTGCAGGCAGCACAACCAGGCCCGCTCCCCCCGCCGGCAAAACAACCACGGTCGCACAGTCGCCCACTGGTGGGCCGAAGGCCACGGACTCCAACCGAGCAGCAAAGCGGAGGGCCCGTCGGGCCTCCACCGCCGAGCGAAGGCCCTACATTGTGCGTTATGAGCCTATAACCCCGATCACGCCAATTATCCCTGACTACCCCAGCTCTGACCTGATGCGTAGGCTATACCTTCCCGAGTATCCTCGCCTCGACGCCATGCCGGGGCTGCAGGTCCCTAGCTACCCCCGCCCTGATGGAGTGCCGCAGCCGCAGCCTCCTCAACGTACCGGACCTGATGTCCTGCCTGGCACACAGCCCCCAGACTCTGCCCGCCCAGGCGTTCTGCCGCAGCCACAGGCTCCCGACTCCACCCGCCCTGATGTCGTGCCGCAGCCGCAGCCTCCCGACCCTGTCTCTTATACACATCTGACGCTGCCGAC
>JANZZA010000458.1 GCA_026419655.1 Armatimonadota bacterium
CCACTTGCGGTGAAACTCATACCCGCCCCAGGTCTGGTCTTCAAACACAGGCATAAGGCACTTCGGGTCGGTCGTCTCGGCCAGGATTCTGCCTTGCTTGACAATGGCCGTGCGGCTGTTCTGCCAGCCGCCAACGATGAAGGCATAGCCGCTTCCCAGGTCTGCGCCATCACCGCAGAGAGTGATATTCAGATCCGCAGGGTTCTTGTAGCTGCGCGGATAGTTGGCGAGCATCCCGAAGCAGCCATAAGCATCCACGGTAATGTCGCCCACAAAAACTCTCTTGTTCCACACGACGGTTGGGGCCAGTTCCGCAAAGCCCCCGAACCACGACCACTGCGGCTGGCAAGTCCAGCGGTTGATCGTGCCCCACTCTCCCCCGCCCACGTACCAGTCGGTTGGTGCCACCGAGAAGGTATAGTCCAGATAATTGCGCGTTGTGACTGACACATCTCCGATGTCGCCAACTCTCGCGAGGTCAACGCGGACGCGGTGGTGAGACGGCGAAACACTCTTAGCCGACCGCGGCGATTTAGCAGCGGCAGGCGCCTGGGATGCGGCGGCAGTCCCCTGTCCAGCCGCTGTCCCGCCCTTCAGTTCCGCCAATGCCTGCCTGGCTTCGGCGTAGCCCGGCCGCGCAGCGATGGCCTGGGCCCACGCCTGACGAGCCCCCTCGAGGTCACCAGTCTTCTTCAGAGCAACACCCAGCCAGTAAAGGCTTTCCACGGAGTCGGACTTGGCCTTGAGTACCGTCCGAAACTCCTGCATAGCTTCCTCGAGGTGTCCTTGTTCCAACAAGGCCCGGCCGCGCCAAAAGTGGAACCCGGGCACCTCGGGTTTCTGCCTGATAAGGACCTCGCAGATGCTTGCGGCCTGTGCGTACTGGCCAGCCCGAAAGGCCGCCAGGGCAGCGTCGAGAGATGGTTGCTCCTGCGCCCACAAAACCGTGGCAATAAAAAGGCTAATAACCGCCAAAGGGAGCACCGGTCCACGCCTCACTGACCCTCACCCTTTCTTTCGCCTTCGGCCCCGGGCTGCGCGCGGCGGCCGGGCGCAGGCAAAGCTGGCTGCGCCCAGACCACACTTTCATCCACCCGTATCACCACGTAAGCTCCCCGCCGTTCGCAGGCCACCTGCGTCTCCTCCGCCGTCACCTCCACGCGAGCCTCACCCAACCGTTCCTCTCCCCTTCGCACTTCAAAGTAAAGAGTCTTCTCGCCTGACCGGCCAGAAATCGCCACCGTAACACCAGCGTTCTCCCAGCCCGGCTCGGCGTCCAGCGTAACGGTCTGCGTGAAGTCCCTGTTTCCCACGTTTCTCACAGGCAGGGTAACCACGTAGTCTGCGTAGTAGTCCCCTTTGCTCCACCACGGGCCAGAAGGCAGCGTCATGCGCGGCTGGAGAAGGTTGACACCCTTGGCCAGGTCTTCCTCATTGACCCAGCCCCTGCGGCGCGAGGCCCATTCGGCCATCTCGAAGTGCTGGCTGACGTCCGTAAACTCCTTAACAAGGTGGGCAGGCGCCGGAGGTTGCGGAAAACGCACGGTAAAATCCTTGAAGACCAGGTCGGTAGCCCCTGAGGTATAGAGCCCAACGCGACCGCCTTCCGCAGACGGCACGAAAGCTTCAACGACCGCTGTGCCCAATCGGCCGATGACGAAGCCGTCTTCAAGCGAGGCCTCAAGCAGGGCTCCCGTTTTTGCCGAGTATTGACACTGCACAGCGGACAGCTCCTGCCAGCCGTTAGCGTCCGCCCGCGACAGGACAGCCAGCGAAGCGGCCGCGCCCTTGGGCCGCACCGCAACAAGCACAGGTTCCTCACCGCCCGCGCCAAGTACCAACCCCGCTGCAGCAGCCGTGCCGGCGATATGTACGCTTGCTATGTAATTGCGCCACTGCGGCCGCCCGGTGGTAGCCATGGCTTCAGACTTGCTCGTCACCCGGACGCCTTTAGGCCCTGGTGTCCACTGGCCGCCCTGCAACTGCCACTTACCCGGCGGAAACGACACCAGCTCGTCGGCCACCTCCTCCCAATCCTGGACTTCCACATCGTCAAAAAAAGCACCCTCGCGGCCAGCAGACATCAGCCCAGCCCGCCCCTGCCCGAACAGGTCAACCCGTGCCAGAAGCTTCGGCTCGTCATCCACCCAACAAGTCACCAACCCGTCGCTCCACCCAAGGGCAAGCCGATACCACTGCCCCGCCAGGAACCCCTGTCGCGCCTCGGCCAGGACCTGTTCCTTTCCGTCGGCGATTGCAAGAAGCTGCAGCTTATCCGCCGCCGCTACGGCCGTCTTGCACGTCCACCGCACGGCGAGATAATTGGCACGGTCATGGTAGCAGGCAACCAGCCCGATGACGCTGTCCTCATCGCCGCGAACCGCGGCGCTAATCCGGTAATCCGTCCAGAACCAGTAACCCGTCAGGGTAATGCCCGGACCATCCTTGGCAGCCTCGCCATAGTAACTAAACGGGTTGGCAGACTTGGAAGCATCCATGGCACTGGCCTGGGCGTCCTCGCGAAGAGCCCGCTGCTGCCACTTGCCAGCCTCTGGCTCCCATGTGCCCCCGCTTTCCGGGACCCGCATGAAGTCGTCGGACATCTCAATAGGCCCCAGCGGCTGAATGCGCGCGTCCTCAACCTTGGTGCCGCCTGCCGTCTGCCAGCCAACCTTCTCAACAGCGCCCTCTTCGGCCAGCGACCAACCACGGCATATCACCCGACCGCCGCAAATGAAGGATAGCCGCCACCCGGTACGCTGAACGGTAAACTCGGTGCCCTCGCCAGACACGCCCTGGAGTTTCCCGGCAGCACCTATAGGGACGGGCTTATTACCCTGTAAAGCAAAGAACTGTGCCTGACCGTCTTTGACTTGAAGAAGGAGGTGGTCTCCGCCCTCAGCGGCCTCCAGGCGCAAGGTAAGCACCGGCTGGCCGGCACCAGTAAGCGAGCCAGCTACCGCGTAAGGGACTTCTCCATCCTCCTCCGCCCACTGGTACCCGGCAGGCGCGGATGAGGCCTGTCCGGCCTGGCCGAGCGCCCAGGCCGTTGCCAGCAACAACAGCACTACTGCCGCTGCAGGCCATGCTGCTGGACCATCCCAGGACCTGATGTGTCGCCAGCTTCTCGCTCCAGACATGGCGTTTTTCTCTTCTCGCGTGCCGTTCGAGCCCAGCTCAGTTACGAACGATGTAGCTAGGTGTCTGTTTCTCAATGCGCGTTGGCACGTAGCGGAGGTCATTGGTTAGAAGGAACTGATCTAGCTTGGCGCCATCCTCCCTGTTTTGGAACTTTATGGAGTGGACACCTGCCGAGAACTGGTACGTCTTGCCCTTGACCCAGTGCCACTTTTGATAAGTCCCGTCCTCGCCTACCCAGGATTGTGCCTGGTCATTCACAATCACAAAGAAGCTATCACCACACGAGTCATACCAGTTGGCCCGCACCCACAGCCGATAAACGCCCGCCACAGGTATCTTGAACTTGTAGACGGTGTTACCGGTATCTGCCGGACCAGATTCGTTCTCGCCATGCGGGCGACGCAGAGGGATATGTACGTACTTGCTGGCGGAAGCCGTTTTATCGGAGCCAACCGTCATTGAAGGAGTGATGGAGACGTAATTCTCAGCCTCGATGACAATCTTCACGCGGGCGGCCCAAACATAAGCCGCCGTCACGACAGCCAGCACCGCCCATAGCACAGCCAAATGCCAATGCTTCTTAAGCATCGCTTTCACCTACCCTCCGGCGACAGAGCAACGGCATCGTGCCCCGACTCTCCCCGGGCCTGCCTGCCGGATAAGGCTGCCAAGACAAACAACGCCGTCCACCCCACCGCCGCCCCACGCACTAACAAGGCCGTGAACAAATTGACCACCGCGAGCACAGCCAACGATGCCGTCACGCCGACGGCCAAAGGATCTCCCGACTCTGCCCTGCGACGCGCCAAGCCCAAATGGTAGGTCAATAAAGCTACCAGGCTCGCAAGTCCGGGCACGCCTAAACTCCCCCCGGTCACCAGGTACAGATTGTTCGTGTTTGGCTCTGTCTTCTTGGCGTTGGGCAGGTACCCCCAGTACTCGGCACGGCCAATATTGAGCTGATAATTCCCTGCTCCGACACCAAGCAAAGGTCGGTCGGCAATCATGGCAAGCGCCGGATACCACTCCAGCCAGCGCTTTTTCACCAGCGCCGTCCCTTCGGCGGCGCCAGTGTCCCTCAGTAACTTATAAACGTTGCCGGTCTCCCAGGGGTTCATGAACTCGTCAACGTTGCAAGCGCGGTGCACAGGAGAGACAAAGTTGACCAGCAGCACCAGCCCACCCAGGGGCAGGACGGCCTTCCACCAATTGGTGCCGGCCACCACGCCAGCCACCCAAGCTATGCCAATTAGCGCCACCCAGACATGGGGCGGCCCCAGCATCGTGACAGCAGCCAGAGCAATGCCAGTCGCGCCGACCCAGTAGCGCCGACGAGGCCAATGCAAGCACGCCGGCACCCACAATAAGGGCAACACCACGGTCAGCAAAGCGGAGTGTACATTGCGGTCGGAAGCCAAGCCGTGAACCGCCATTGGCGGCGCGCCCCGAAATAGTTGACCCAAGGCTAACCCTCCGGCCACCCCAGTCCCGGCCAGGAATGCCTTAACCGCCAACCACGGCCGGCCGGCAAAGGCGTCCGCAAAGAACACGTACAGCGCGAGGAAATAGAGCGCGTACTGAGCTACCTCTACAATGCCCGCCTTGACGTTCACCGCTTCGGCGAGCGACAGGCACGCCATCGCAACCAAGGCCCACGCCGGCCACGGTGGCCAGCACAGAAACCGTAAACGACCACTGGCGAGGACCCAGGTGCCCCACACCAGCAACATGCCCACCGCAGCGACTTCCACATAGCCTATAAAAGGCCCCTTGCGCGGATGAAGAGCATAAGCTAGCTGGGAGAATGACCCCGCCACCAGCAGCGCTGCCAGCCAGCCCACCCAGGTGGGCGACGCCCGGACGGGACTGCCCAGGTCAGCCCGCGGCGTCACGAGCCCCCACCCCCGGACAGATTGCGCAAGAAGCCCACAACAAGACCCAGCAGCATAACCCCGGCTACAGGCCAGCGCAGCAGCCCCTTCGCGGCCGCCTCTATGCCGACCCACATAAGGCCCGCGTACAATGCGCACGACACCACCAGTTTCCAGAACACCACGCCACCTTCGAGGTCGTAGACCGTCCCCAGCACTAAGTAAAGCACGGCCCCAACCACAATCAGAAGCCGCACCGTCCACAGCAGCGACCGGAGAGCCAGACACTCAGCCGCCGGCAACGGCGCCACCCTGCGGCGTGCCGTCAAGGCCCACCAGATAACCATGACCCCGGCCAGCGCCATGGGGGTAGTAGGTTCCAGCAATGCCACCCGTACCGGCAGGCGCCCCGCGAGCGCCTCTGGCAGGACCGGGTCATAAGACATGCGATACACGGCAGCCAGCGACAACCCTGCCAGCAGAGGCCACGCCATCCCTACCCTGCCCTGACTGACACCGCAGACCGTGGCTGCTGCAGCGAGCACGACCACCGCCAGCCATTGGCGCAGCCCGAAGTCAGCCGGCTGGCGTGTGACCGCCGCACAAGCTGCCAGCGCCGCCACGCCAAGGCTGAGCAGAAACTCCGTCACCGACAGCTTTCTCAGCGCTCACCCATCTCCCATGTCAGGCCGCAAAGAGCCGATAGTTCACGGCCCAAAACACTCCCTGCGACTCTTGGTTCCACCTCAACGCCGTGCTCGGCCAGGCTGGAATAACTAGGCGCCGTCCGACCGCAAAACCTAGCTCCTGCTGGAAAAGAAACCCTCGCCACGTTCAGCGCCACACCATGGTAGCTGACCCAGCGCCGCACGGCTACTCCGACCGAGGCGATTTTCCCTGACGCCGCCCAAACGCCGCGCTCGGCACCCCGCCACGCCTCCACTCCAAAATGAGCTGCCGTTGCTATAACAGCCTCTTCAAGCATCCACAGCCACCGATGAAGGTCACGCCCGCAACAGTCCAACCGAAAAATAGGATACGCCACCAACTGCCCCGGACCGTGGTAGGCCAGCCTGCCGCCCCGTTCGCACTCGACAAAGTCGCAGCCGCAGGCGCGAGCCACCACCCGGCCGACCTCCAGGTCCTCCAGCGTAGAAGACCGCCCTGCTGTAATGACCGGCGGGTGCGTGAGCAAGAGGAGCGTATCGGAAAGAAGCCCTGCCGTACGCCGCTCGACCAGGCTCAGCTGGAGGCGGTGGGCCCTTCGGTACGGTACACAGCCCAACCACAGGGCATTCACGGCCAGCCCAACGGGACCGTCCGTTGACATATTGGAGGAAAGGGTAGGCATGGAAGCCACCTCTAAGCCCAACCGCCCCCGCCCCCACCAGATTAGAAGGCAGCCGGGCTAAACTCCACGTGGCTCCTGAGCTTGTGGACGTGCTGCAGAACGTACCCGGTGCCCCTGGCCACGCAGGAAATCGGGTCGTCTGCTATGTGCACCGGAATGCCCGTCTCTACTGAGAGCACCCGGTCTATCCCGCGCAATAGGGCACCGCCGCCCGTCAGAGTAATACCTCGCTCCACGATGTCGGCCGCTAGCTCTGGCGGCGTGGCCTCAAGCACTGCCTTTACGCGCTCGACAATCCGATAAATCACGTCAGCCATGGCTTCGCGGATTTCCATGGACGTGACGTGAACAGTGCGCGGCAGACCCGTGACTACATCCCGGCCTCGCACCGGCATCTCCAGCTCTTGCTCGAGGCGCGCGGCCGAACCGATCGTAATCTTGATGCTCTCGGCGGTACGCTCGCCGATGTCGAGACTGTACACGCGGCGGACGTGGCGGATGATGGCCTCATCCAGGTCATTGCCGCCAACGCGGACGGAGTCGGAGACGACAATGCCGCCTAGGGAGATGACGGCGATATCGGTGGTTCCGCCGCCGATGTCAACGACCATATTGCCGCCGGGCATGCTTATCGGCAGGCCGGCGCCGATGGCTGCTGCCATCGGCTCTTCGATAGGTATGGCCTCACGCGCTCCGGCTGAACGAGCCGCGTCCAGGGCAGCTCGCTTTTCCACGTTTGTGGCTCCGGAGGGCACGCAGATGACAACGAGGGGCCGGAAGAAAATCATTTTGCGTCCGCAGGCGCGGCGGAGCAGATGGGCCAGCATGTCCCGGGTGATGGAGTAATCGGCTATGACGCCGCTGCGGAGCGGACGGACTGCCACGATATTGCCAGGGGTACGCCCGAGCATTTGTCGGGCATCCTCGCCCACTGCTAACAGCCGCCTTCCAGGCATCTCCACAGCCACCACCGACGGCTCGCGTAGCACAATACCGCGTCCTTCCATGAAAACCACAATGGTGGCTGTGCCCAGGTCAATGCCTAGCCGAGCACTCAGTGGGAACATGCTCCGACCTCTGCCTCTTGTTCCTCGACCCGCTCGACCTGGGCCCCCAAAGCCCGGAGTTTACCGACGAAGTCCTCATACCCTCGGTCGAGAAACTCAGCCCCCTCAACCTCCGTCTTACCTTCGGCGACCAACCCGGCGAGAACCAGCGCGGAGCCTGCGCGGATGTCAGTCGCCACCACCGGGGCACCGTATAACCTCTCAACTCCACGAATAATCGCTGCCCGTCCAACAATACGGATGTTGGCCCCCATCCGCGCCAGCTCATCGGCATAGTTAAAGCGGGACTCGAAAATCGTTTCCTCAACAACGCTCGTGCCCTCAGCGACCGCCGCCAGGACTCCGAAATTGGGCTGAAGATCAGTGGGGAAGCCAGGATACGGCGCCGTACTTATGTCAACGGCCTTCGGCCGCCGCCCGCCAACCGTCCGCAGTGCCGTGCCCTTATGGTGAACTACAAAGCCTGCCTCCTGAAGCTTCTCCACGACAGCGTGCATATGGTCCGGCCGCACGTTATCAACGGTCACATCGCCACCGCTGATAGCGCCAGCCACCAGGAAAGTGCCCGCCTCCATGCGGTCTGGAATGGCCTGGACCCGCGTCCCGTGAAGGCGCTTGACGCCCTCGATCACAACCGTGGCGGCTCCGATGCCCTGAATCTTCGCCCCGCAGCGTGCCAGCATCTCCTCGCAGGCGACTACCTCAGGCTCTCGGCTGGCATTTTCAAGAACTGTTGTCCCATCCGCCAGGCAAGCAGCGAGCATGATGTTTATGGTCGCACCGACGCTACGGTACCGGGGGTCCAGATAGATGCGCGCTCCGCGCAGGCGGCTGGCTTTGGCCCGCATGACACCATGCTCATCTTCGATATGGGCGCCGAGGGCGCGGAAACCCGCCAAATGAAAGTCTACCGGCCGGGTACCGATGACACAGCCGCCAGGCAGTGGCACCTCCGCCTCTCTCATGCGTCCCAGCAGGGCCCCAGCAACGTAAAAGGACCCCCGCATGGCCCGCACAAGGTCATACGGTGCCGCAGTGCTGCGGAGCTCGCTGGCGTCTATCCTCAACTGTCCGGGACCGACCCACTGCCACTTAGCGCCCAGGGCCCGGAGCATCTCTAGCATAGTCATTACGTCCCGTATTCGCGGCACGTTCTCGATGATTGTCTCGCCAGGCACCAGCAAAGCAGCAGCCAGCAAGGGCAAAGTTCCGTTCTTCGAGCCGCTGACTCTGACTTCCCCCCGCAGCGGCTGTCCGCCCGTGACTATGACTTTCCCCACTAAACCCACTCCCGCCGAAAGAGTTTGTAAGCCGTGGCCAGATTATACCACAGCCCACTCGCAACCGCACAATCCGCCTGGCAAACGGGACTGTTCGTTTTTCTCGGCATAGTGTTTGCGCCTGAGCGGTGGGGCGACAAAAGCGCCCCGCCGCGCCTGATGCAAGGGGCAACCCCTTAAAAAGGTCGCTCCGAAGCCTCCTTTCCAAGCTTTTTGCTGCTGTTGCAACCGGCTTTGATGTGCCAGAGGGTTTGAGCATCCTATCGTGGGCTCCCAGTCCTTCCACCCGCTGCGGTGCCAGCCCGGCGCCAACCACCCACGTGTCAGTTGCGGAATCAAAACCCTGAGAAAAGCGAATAGTCCCTTCAGCGTGTGGCCAATTGATAGCTTCTTGGCGGAATCCTGGACCCGGGATACTCGCCACTCGGCTTGAAAAGGGCTGCAGGTGCCGGTGAAGAAAAGCGCCGCGGGTGCATGCGAAGTGCAAAGCTTAGTGCTGTTCGATTGCAATGCGCGGATTGGGACATGGGCCAACCCCCGGCCGGAGCATTTCACCGATGTGGATGGGCTGCTGCGAGCGATGGATCAAGCCGCAATAGACCAGGCTTTGGTGCACCATGCCTGGGCTGTATATTGGGACGCTGCCGAAGGCAATCGGGCGTTGCTGCAGGAAATCGCAGGGCAAGACCGGCTCGCGCCCTGCCTGGCCGTGCTGCCACCGGCGACGGGAGAAATGAATGCCAGGGAAATCGCAGCCACGTGCCGCGAGCTTCGGGGGGCGGCCCGCGCCTTTCCAACCAGCCACCAGTGGCGCCTGAATCCCTGGTGTGCGGAAAAGCTTCTGTCGGCTCTTGCCGACGCCCGGGTCCCCCTGTTCGTAGAAATGAGCGAGACCAACTTGGACGACGTGGCAGCAACTCTGGCTGCCTTCCCCGAGCTGCCTTTGGTTTTGCTCAACATCGGCTACCGCAGCGACAGATACCTGTATCCGCTATGGGAGAAGGGCTACAACCTCATGGTGGGCCTGGAAACGTATGAAGCCTTCATGGCGGTGGACGACGTGGTGGCTCGTTTCGGGGCTGAACGGCTCCTTTTCGCCACGGGCCTGCCAACCGTTGACCCCGGCGCACCAATCGCCCTGATCGCCTACGCGGCCGCCTCTCATGAAGACAAGCAGAAAATCGCCGCCGGGAACCTCAGGAAGCTCTTAGGCCGCTGAAGGACGTGACAGGTGCTCTCCATTCTCAATCGCGACCGCCGCGAAGGGGCCGCTGTTGCTGTGCTTGCCGGCACCACAGCGCACCGGCGTCGCCGTAGGCTGCCGGGGCTCGCAACTTTGCCTTTCGTTGCCCGCGGGGTGGGGCTACTGTCTAAGCTCGGAAGGACAACTGGTCGGCGGAGGCGAAAGGCCACACCAAGTGCAATCGGGAGCCAGGACTGTTTGGGGTAAGGGACCTCGAAATCCGGCGTCGGCTCTGTGTGCGGCGTGGCATCCCTGGAGGTGATGCAGATGGTAGCGTTCCTGGTTTTCCTGGTAGTGGTGGGGGTGATGGCCTGGGTCTTGTACTCGGCCATCCGGCAGGTACGGGGCGGGCAAGGAAGGACTCAGGTGCCGAGGCTGGACTTGTCGCGGACGGGGAGGCTGTCGGCCTGGCTGCTGGGTGCAATCGCAGTCCTGTACATGCTCCGGGCATCGGTGGTGATAGTGCCGGCGGCCCACGTTGCCTGCGTGTATGACCCGCTCATGGGAGGTATCCAGAACTACACCCTCCCAGAGGGCTTGCGGTTCATCTTCCCATGGTGCACGGCTGAGATTTTCCGTACCCAGACCCAGGAATACACGATGTCCATCGCCGCCAAAGAAGGTGCGGTAATAGGTGACGACTCCATCCGCTGCGAGACCAATGAAGGCCTCAAGGTACTCCTGGACCTGACCGTTTTGTTCCACATTGACCCCCAGCGTGCCCCAGAGCTCTGGCGCAAGCTGGGAGCAGACTACAACTATCTCTTTGTCCGGCCGGCCGCCAGGGAACGCATCCGCATGGTGGTAGCCCGTTATTCAATCCAGGAAGTCTATTCCTCGCAACGCACCAAGATTGAAGAAGAACTAACCGAAGAGCTGCGCAAACCCTTCGCCAATGAGGGACTGGTGCTCGAACAGATACTGCTGCGCAACGTCCAGTATGCGCACCAGGAGTTCGCGCAAGCCATTGGTGAGAAGCAGGCACGCCAGCAGCAGGTCATTACAGAGAGGCGCAACCTGGAGCGGGCCGAGTTCGAGAAGCGGGCCACAATAAACCAGGCCAAGGGCGAGGCACGCTCTATCGCGCTGCGTGCCCAGACGCTGGCGCAGAATCCCGAAGTGGTGACCTACGACATGGCGCAAAAGGTGGGCCCGCGAGTGAGACGGGCCTACCTTTCTGAGGGCACGGTGCCTCTGCCCAGGGCAGGTGGTGGACGATGAGAGAACTCGTGCTGGCATATTTGTTCATCATCGGCGCTCTGCTGATACTCCTTCGGCAGCGGGGCGCGGCGGAAGGCCGCCGCAACACGACCGTCGGGCTACTGCTTATAGCTACAGCCCTGGTGCTGACCAAGGCGTGGATAGAAGTACCGCCGGCTACGGTGGCCGCCCTTTATGACCCCCTGCGCGGGGGCATCCAGCCCTACGACCTCGGCGAGGGCTGGCACATCGTACCCCCTTGGGCCACCGTCCGCTACTTCTCCGTGCGCATCCAAAACTACACAATGAGCAGCCAGGTAGAAGACCCCAGAGGCGGGCAGGACGAGTCTATTGTCTGCCAGACAAGCGAAGGGCTGAGCGTCTCCGTGGACGCGAGCGTGCTGTTTCACATCAGCCCGGGCGACGCCAATAGGCTCTGGAAGGCCGTGGGGCCGCGCTACGTGGACGTGATTGTCCGCCCCAATGCCCGAGAGGCCACGCGCATCGTCATCGCCCAGTACCCAATCATGAGCGTGTACTCCAACGCGCCGGCTACAGCGGCTGGAGTGTCGGGCGTTGACTTCTTCCCCGGCAAGCGCCAGGAGGTAGCCGATAGAATTCGCGACCGCCTGGCCGAGCGCCTAAAGGAAAAAGGCATCACCCTGGACTACTTCCTACTGCGCAACGTGGACTTCATAGACAAGAACTTCGAGCAGGCGATAGTAGCCAAGCAGGTAGCCCAGCAGCGTATCATCACCCAGCAGTATGAAGCTGAGGTCCAACGCATCCGGGCCATGGCCAACATTAAGAGGGCCGAGGGCGATGCCGAGTCCATCCGGCTGAGGGCCCAGGCGCTGCGCGTGAATCCGGCGGTTATAAGGTGGGAGTTCGTGAAGAAGCTGCCCGACGACGTAGAAGTTGTCATACTGCCAGACCGCGTCATGCCCTTGGTGAACCTTCCCGAGAGCTTGGCGACAGAGGCACCGCTGCCCAGGGGTGCCGGTGAATAAAACCAGCTAGCCATGGGGCAACGTCGCTGATGACCGGAGTAGGAGTGCGCTAAGCTGTCGAGCCCTGAGCGCAGGAAAGGAGGCAAGGTATGAGACGCTATGCACCGCCTGGGCGCTGCTGGTATGCGCTGCGGCGAACGCTTCCGCCATGGTCGTGGCAGCGCAACTTAGACGAACTGCTGAGCTTCTGCCGAGAGGCCCGCGTGGATGAGGTCATTGTCAAGGTTGACACGGAAGAATTCAGCCACGGCCAGGTCCCGCTGGATTGGCTGCGCGAATATCTTCCCGCCCTGGAGCGCATACGGGACGCCCTCGCGGAAATAGGAGTAATGTACTCCCTCAACCCGTGGATAACGCTCGGCCACCTTGACCGCGGGCGGGATAGCCGCACCGATTTCCCGGACATGCAGATGATGGTCGGCCACGATGGGACTCAATGCCGCGCATGTGCATGCCCGTTGTGCGACACTTGGCGCACACACACCACGCAGCTTTGGCGCCTGTATGCTTCCACGCGGCCGGCCGTGATGTGGGTTGAGGACGACATCCGCACCTTCAATCATCTTCCCGTGCGCTATGGGTGCTTCTGCCCCCTTCACCTGCAGGCTTTCTCCGACCGTGTTGGTAAAAAGGTGACGCGCGAGGAGCTTGTTGAGGCATTACTCGCGCCTGGCGAGCCACATCCGTGGAGGTCCCGATGGTTGGAACTGCAGGGGGACGTCATGATAGACGTGGTGGCCAATCTGGCCTGGGTCGTCCAGGAAACCAGTCCGGAAACACGGATGGGTCTCATGTCCAGCGGGCCGGACGTGCACTGCCTCGAAGGCCGACGCTGGTGGGAATTTGCCCGCGCCCTCCAGGGACAGGCGGACCATCTCGTCAGCCGCCCCCCTCTCGGCATTTATTCAGAAAATAGCCTGCGGGACTTCTACTACGGCGCTGCGTCCATCCGCAAAACCCGCTGCGCCCTGCCCGCGGATGCCATCGAGCTAACAGAAATCGAAAACTATCCCTTCTCTACTTTCTCCAAATCGGTCTCTATGACCGCTATGCAGATAGCCGTCAGCAGCGCTTTAGGCTGCCACGGTGTCACGCTTAATCTTTTCGACCACCTGGGCAACCCGATGGTCAACGCTGCCGAGTTTGGGCAGATGCTATCGGCCGACAAGGATTACTTCTCGGCACTGGCGTCGCGCAGCAGCGCAGAAGCCAAGTTCTCAGGCGTGGGAATCCTGCAGCACGAAAGAGCTTCGGTAACTAAGCACCTGAGGCCGGGAGCAGACTATGGCCACCTGGCCGACGACGGTGGGGCATGGGCGCCGCTGCTTGAGGCCATGGGCTTTGCCGTCACCTGGGACTTCGAGACCGCCCCAGTGCTTGCCCTCAGCGGCCAGACAATCAGGGCCTTCGGTGAGGGCGAGGTCCAGCGAATGCTTGAGCGCGGGGTGCTCTGTGACCTTCAGGCAGCACAGGCTCTTCTCGACCGGGGCTACGGCAGATACATGGGCGTGGAAATCCAGCAGCGAGGACGCATTCACGATTTTGGCCCAGTGGCCGCCGAGGAGCTAGTTGACCCGGACTTTGGCGGCGGCCCTGACCGATACCTGTCGGCTACGTTGCCGTCCCTGGACACCGACCTGGAGATGGGACTGCTCAAGTTAGCGCCGGGAGCCATAGCCATATCGCGGCTGGTGGACAATGAGCGGCAGGTCGTGGCGCCCCTGATGACAATCTTCGAAAACGATCTGGGCGGGCGCGTGGCCGTGCTTCCCTATGACCTCGCCGGCCTGCACATGATGGCTGGATTCGTGCAGCCTTACCGGCGTGAGCAACTCCACACCGTCCTCAAGTGGCTGGCAAGAGGGCCTTTGCCGCTCTCCGTCGTGGCCGGCGGCTATGCCCTGCCGACGCGGGCGGAAGAGGCAGGCTTCTCTCGCGTGACAGTGTTCAACCTCAACCTCGATCCGTGGCAGGAAATGCAAATATTGCTCAGCGCTGGTGGACGGCAGTGTGAGCGGGTGGAGTTTCTTGATGACTCTGCTAGCTGGGTCGCCGTGCCCGACGAGGATTGGGGCATGACGGAAGATGGCTGCGTCCACATCATCCACCGCCGGCCGCTAATTTACCGCCGCCCGGGCGCATGGTGCGTTTTCTGGAGGTCTTAGAGGGCCGGCAACCCGTTTATCACCGCTTTCGACCACCCTTCTCCCGGGGAGCGTCGGGGGTAAGCAGTGCGAGAAGTTTTGGGAAGGGTAGCCTGGTGGAGGGAAGTATTCAGTTTACTCAGGATTTTGTTTCAGGCAAGAAAGAGTAAGACCTGGAGAAGCACCTTGGTGGTCCAGCTCAAAACCCGGCGGCGGCTTATAGAGGGCCACAAACGTGTATAAAGTCGTGTGTCCCACCTTTTGCCCCGGAGCGCATTTCCGAGGCGCTGCAAAAACTTTTGCAACAGTATCCTAAGAAGACCGAATACTCCCCTGGGGGAGCCCCTTTTGAAAAGGTTTCCCCCAGACAAACCATGTGAGGGATGTGTGGTTGTCTGCGGGTCGAGAGCCACGCGAATCGAGTTCCATGGGAAGTGAGCGGTACGCAGTGAAGTTCATCGGCGAGAGTGTAGAGGTGGAGATGGCCGCCGAGCCAGGCGGAGTCTATGCGCCAGCCAGCTTCACATGGCGCGGCAACACGCTGGGTGTCGAAGCCATACTCAGGGTATTTGCTGAGGCGACGTGGCCCAAGACCAGTCGCACGCGCGGCTGGTGGCAAAAGCGTCGGCGCACTCACTGGATTGTCCGCGCAAGTGACGGCCACAGCTACCAGCTAACTCTCGACCGATCCGGCAGCCGACGCGAGTGGATACTCCTCAAGCGCTTGGAATAACGTCCGACCAAACCGAGACTGGCCTTGGTGCCCCCTGACATACCTCAAGCGCCTGGAATGACATCACGGAGAATTGCTCTCGAGGCTGCTCACGACGGATACTACTCAAGTGCCTGAAATGACCCGACATTCCAGGAATGGAAAACTCTGCAGGAACAGATACTCCCTAAGCGATCGGATGGACCGATGGACGCAGGTCAGGCACCTGTCGCGGCTGAGTATACTCATCAAGTGCCTGGGGGCACCGACGGCCGCCGGCGAGACACCCGCTGCCGCTGAGGACAATCCTCAAGCGCTGGCAGGGGCCTCAGCAGCCTAACAGTTGTTCACCGTTACGGACTTTGCGCCGATTCCCGCCGCAATTGGCGAGCACCCTCACCGCAACAGGCAAGCAACCCACCGCAATAGCAGGCGCGTGGAACGGAAGCAGGACGAAAAATCTCGGAAAGGACGCCCGGGGAATAACTCATTCCAAAGGTGACTGTTGTAAGGCCATCATTTAGTCAGTGAGTCGCGCCCATGCTGTGTAACTTGCGGGCGCAAACCTGTGCCTCACACTGACTGGCAGCTACGCCGAGGCAAGTGTTGCAACAGGCACCGAAGGACGTCTCCAGAAAAGGCGCTTCAGGCGTTGCGCTATCTCCCCAGCGGGGTCAAGAAGACTTTCGAGATGACTAACCATCTCCCAATCCCTGTGCCGCCTTAACAGCGTCTGCAAAGAGCGGCCGGAGGCGCTCGAAATCGGCGACAAGGAGAGGACCAATCTTTTGGTTATGGAGGGCAGCGGCCGGGTGGTACATGGGGACAAATTTGATGCCGTCGCGCTCGAAGGCCCGCCCGTGGATTTTCTGCATGGCTTCATTGGTACCAAGCAAGGTCTGAGTGGCTGGCCTGCCAAGAAGACAAATCACGCGCGGCTTGAGGGCAGCAATCTGACCGTCTAAATAAGGGCGGCAGGCAGCAGCCTCATCCGGCGTAGGCTCGCGGTTGCCAGGCGGGCGGCACTTAACAATATTGGTGATATAGACTTGCTCGCGAGTAAGACCAGCGCGCTTGAGGAGGCTATCGAGATAGCGCCCGGCAGGGCCAACAAAAGGCCGCCCCTGAAGGTCCTCTTGTTCCCCTGGGCCCTCGCCGATGAACATAATGGGAGCAGTTGGCGACCCCTCGCCCGGCACAGCATTTCGCCGGCCGCGCCCCAGCGGGCAAAGCTGACACTCCCGCACCTCGGCAGCAATCTCGTCCAGGATTTCCGCGGCTGAAATCACGGCTCTCCGCCTCACACGAGTGCCCGTAGCAGCTCACGCAACCAGGCCAAGGTCCTGGCAAACCCTGGCTATGGTGGCCGTATCAGCCTCGCTGGCCGGCACCAGCGGCAACCGCAAGCCACCCACCGCAAAACCACAGATTTCCAGCGCGCGCTTGACACAAGCGGGACTCCCGGACGGCAAGAAGAGAGCGTCAAAGAGAGGCAGAAGACGACCGTGGATGGCCGCGGCCCTGGCCACGTCCCCGGCAAAGAAAGCGTCAATCATCTCGCGCATCTGCCGCCCGGCGACGTGCGAAGCCACCGAAATGACCCCAGAGCCTCCCACGGAAAGAATCGGGACCGTCAGTCCATCATCCCCGCTCCACAGCACAAAGCT
This sequence comes from Armatimonadota bacterium, assembly GCA_026419655.1. Taxonomy (GTDB): domain Bacteria; phylum Armatimonadota; class Zipacnadia; order Zipacnadales; family FEN-943; genus JANZZA01. Next base: position 16,687 of record JANZZA010000458.1, read on the forward strand.
TTCCGGCATCCGGGCGCAGATGTAGGAAATTTGCTTGAGGTCGCCGCTTGCTTCCTTGACACCGACCACGTTTGGCACTTCCTCAGCCAGTCGCAGAACCACCGACGCCTCCACGTTCTTGCCCGTCCGGCCCGGGACGTTGTAAAGCACCACGGGCAGGTCCGTGGCCTCGGCACAAGCCTTGAAGTGCTGGTAAAAGCCCTCCGAGGAAGGTTTGTTATAGTAGGGACCGACCAGCAGGACGGCATCTACGCCCGTGTCGCCAGCCGCACGGGTCAACTCCACGGAAGCCGCAGTATTGTTGCTGCCCGTCCCGGCCATCACAGGCACCGACCCAGCCGCCTCCTTGACAACCCTAAAAAGCTGGAGCTTCTCCTCCTTCGTGAGAGTGGGCGCCTCGCCGGTGGTGCCGGCGACCAGCAGGCCATCGGACCCTTCAGCAATCAGCCTTCGGGCAAGCTCGGCCGCCCGGCCATAGTCCACGGCCCCATCGGGGCGAAAAGGCGTTACCATGGCCGTAATG
>JANZZA010000541.1 GCA_026419655.1 Armatimonadota bacterium
ACATGCCGAAGCGGTCATGCTGAAACCAGGTGACGTCGCCCTTGGCCATCTTTTCTTCTGACATCTCGGTACCCCCAGAGAAGAATAGTGAAGCGCCGTGTTCATCTCCCGCCAGCTTTTTCCTTCGTCTTGCCGCGGTGCCGAAAGGGTAAAGAAAGGAAAAGGATGCAGAAGGCAAAAAGACGGCGGGGCCACGGTGAAGCGTCTGGCAGACGGCAGACAGGTTCTTTCGGGCGGTCTTTCCGGGCGATTGCTCAAAGAAAACTATTGCAAAGGCCCAGCTTCGCCGATGCAGGGCGACCAAGATGTACGACTCCATGTGCCCGACCTCTTACCCGCAAGCGAGTCAGGGAAGCCATAAAGCGAATTTCGCAGCACCCTCAAACACTGGTCCTGGCGCACCTGTCAGTATGCCAGCGGCACGAGGTTCCTCCCCCCAGATCGTACTCAGCGGGCGCCAGTCGCCCGCGAAGCTCCGGGTCTGCGACAAGCGCACTGGTAAGCGCTTTCCATGCGGTTTCCGATTTGCAGGCGGTGCGCTGTGCGTCAGGCCCCCCTCCAGCCCGTGCCTCGGAGGCCGTCGTTTGCTTGCCGGTGGGCATATGGGTAGACTCGCGCTGTGTAGCTGGCTGGTGCTCTGGCGGAAAGAGACATACCGGGTAGGTGTAGAGTCCTTGTCTGAGGAGACCGAGGGAGCCTGGGGCTGGGATACACCGGACTACTGGCCGAGGCCGCCACGCATTAGTGGCACGGCCATGGTGACCGGAGTCCATTTGTCCACCGGCTACGCGCGTACTTCCCGGGACTGGGAGCTGGTGGTCACAGGCCTGGCGCTAATGGGTCTGGCAGGTGTCGCGGCCGTGGTTTCATTTCTGGTGGTCTGGCTAATAGACGGCGTAACGCCGGTGCCGACAGTGGGCATTCTTCTTGGGGTATTGCCTGGGGCTATGCCAGCCCATTACGCTTACTGGCAGGTGCTGGTCAATCTGGTGGTCGCGCTGACGTTCCTGGTTGTGCTGCGGCTATCTCCACTGGCTGGGTACCATGCGGCGGAGCACATGACTGTCACGTGCATAGAACGCCTGGGCCGGATAGACCCCGACCAGGTGCGCCACATGCCACGTGCCCATCACCGCTGCGGCAGTAGCCTGCTGGCCGGGATTCTGCCAGCTTTTCTCATCGCGGTGCCGCTGCTTTCCGTGAACAGGGAGCTCGCAGCCCTGATAGTGATTGCGGGCTGGGTGTTACGCGACCGGACGGGAATGTTTTTGCAACAGGTCTTCACCACCAAGCCGCCGAGCCGCAAACAACTTATGGCGGGTATCCGTGCAGGCGAAAGGCTGCTGGCACAGATAAACCACAGGCATCCTCCTTCGTTGTCTCCCGCTCAAAGGCTGTGGCGCCGGGGCGTTCCGCAGATGGTCGCCGGAGCCGTCGCTGGCATGTGGATTCTGGGCCGTGTGCTTGATAATCTGCACCTGTTTCTTGACACAGGCCTGTGAGGCGCGGTACGCGTGGGCGGCTGCGGCGGGACGCCGACGGGCCCGTTTACTGATTGCCGTCGAGAGCAAGACCGCTGTACGGGGCGCACAGGCCCGGCGGCTACTGTGTACAGATGACCTCAGGACAGGTGGCCGAAGTGAAGGAAAGACTGCGTAGGCTTCTCGTCGAGGCAATAGCCGCTGCCGTCAAGGAAGGCCAGCTTCCGGGCGATGCTGCAGGGGTGGAGGTCTATGTTGAGCGCCCGCCCCGGTCGGAGATGGGCGACTTTTCGGCGTCCGTCGCCATGGGCCTGGCGAAGGTTGCTCGCCGGCCACCAATCCAGGTGGCAGAGATAATCTTGTCGCACCTTCCGTCGGACCCCGTTGTTGAGGCGGCCGAAATTGCCCCGCCGGGTTACATCAACTTCCGCCTCGGTCCGCGGTGGCTAACTGATGCGGTGGCTGAGTGCTTGACCCGCGGCAGCGATTACGGTCGGTCTGACTGGGGGGCCGGACGGCGGGTACAGGTAGAGTTTGTGAGCGCCAACCCCGTGGGGCCAATCCACATCGGCAACGCCCGCGGTGGCCCTTACGGGGACGTGCTGGCGTCGTTGCTGGAGGCCACGGGCCACCATGTCACCCGCGAGTACTACATCAACGACGGCCCGGAGAATACCCAGATTGTTGTGTTCGGCGGGTCGGTGCAGGCCCGATACCTGCAGGCGTTGGGAGTGGAGGCAGCCCTCCCCGAAGGCGGCTATCAGGGAGAATACGTGACGGAACTGGGCCAGGCCCTGGCGGCCGAGCATGGCGACCGCTACCGCAATGTCCCCCAGGACGAGGCCGGTGCGCTGTTGTTCTTTGGGCTCGTGCGCGACCGGATGATACAGGTGCTGCAGGAAGACTGTGACGCGCTGGGTATCAGCTTCGACGTGTGGTTCAGTGAGCAGGGCCTTTACGACAGCGGCGCCGTAGAAGCAGTCGTGAAAAAGCTCATGGACTTGGGAGCGGCTTATGAGCGCGACGGAGCTGTGTGGTTGCGCAGCAGCGCCTATGGCGATGATGAAGACAGGGTGTTAGTGCGCCAGTCGGGCGGGCCTACTTACCTTGCCAGTGACGCCGCCTACGGCCTGAACAAGTTTTTGGAGCGGGGCTTTGACCACGTCATCTACGTGTGGGGGCCGGACCATGGCGGCTATGTGGCCCGGCTAAAAGCGGCTCTTGCTGCCCTCGGCGTTGAGCCTGAGCGCGTCGAGATTATTATCTACCAGATCGTCCGCATACTACGCGGCGGCGAGCCAGTGCGGATGAGCAAACGGGCAGGCAATGCTATCTGGCTGCGAGACATAATCGAGGAGGCAGGCCGCGACGCTGTGCGTTTCTTCTTTCTGCTGCGCAGCGTAGATGCCCACCTTGACTTCGACCTGGAGCTGGCCACCCGTCAAAGCGAGGAAAACCCTGTTTACTATGTCCAGTACGCCCACGCGCGCACTTATGGGATTCAGAAGGAAGCTGCTGCCCGCGGCTTTCCCGGGCCGTCCACCGAGCGGCTGGAGCTCCTCTCGCACCCGGCAGAGCGTGATTTGATGCGCTACATCGCCGACTATCCAGGGCTGGTTTCCGACGCTGCCCGGCAGCGTGCGCCGCACCGCCTCACCCATTTCGCTCTCGAAATGGCGCGAGCTTTTCACCAGTTCTACGACCGCTGCCGGGTGCTGGACCCGGCAAACGAGGAGCTTTCAGCGGCTCGGCTGGCACTAGTGGTCGCTACGGGGCAGGTCCTGCGAAATTTGCTGGGGTTGCTTGGGGTTAGCGCACCGGAGCGGATGTAGTTGGAAGCTGGATGTCTCGCCATGGCTGGATTCCTGGCCGCCGTTGGCGCGCGCCCGCCCCTGGTTCTTGTTGTCCAGCCGGATGCCACCATCCAGGGCATGCCCGTGAGCTCCCGGCTGGCCGCCCAGGCCTTTTCTCATGCGTGCACGGCTCTGAAGACTGCCCAGGTGCCCTTTTCCGAAACCGCAGACACGAAGGTGGCAAAAACTGGTCTGCCCCCTGGTGCTGTGGCTATCTTCCCATACAATCCCCTGCTGTCACCGGGTGAAGATGCCAAGATTGCGGCCTTTCTTTCGGCGGGTGGGCGGGCCATATTTGTACACTCGCTGCCGGGGCCGGCAGCCAGGCTCTGGAACGTATCGCCGCCCCAACGGTCCCAGGCTCAATGGCCGGGCCAGTACCATAAGCTGCTCTTCGCTGACACCGGCCTTCTCGGATGCCCGGCTGAGGTTACCGTTCGCGCCGAATGGGTTCACACCATAGACCCACCCCAAGCAATAAGACGGCTGGGGACCTTCGTGTCCAGCTCAGGCCGGGCGCAAGCTGGGACGGGTATTTACATGTCCGCGTCGCTGGCTTACGTCACCTGCTTGCTTGTGGCGAGTGACCCGGCGGAGAGTGGTGCTCTGCTGCGGGCGCTCATCGGGCACTATGCGCCGCTACTATGGAACCAGTTGGTTCCGCCCAGCTCTGCGGAGCTGGGGCCACTCGAGGGAGCTTCAAGCCTGGCAGCTCTGCTGCAACAACTTTCTGCGCGGCAAGCTGAAGGGCCGCACGTAAAGCGTGCGCTCAGGGCAGGCCAGGAGGCCGAGGCTTCGCTAAAGCGGGCCCGGAGCTTGCTGTCCGACGGATTCGCGGATGCCGCTGTGGCCCTCGCAGGCGGGGCCCGAAGGGCTGCAGAACAGGCCTTCTGGATGGCCTGGCCGTCGCGGGCTGACGAGCTGCGCGGAGTTTGGGCCTGTCCCGTAGCTGAGCCTTCGTGGGAGGCCGCGGCTGAGGCCCTGGCCGCGGCCAGGTTTAACGCGGTTTTCCCGTATGTGGCTTCGGCTGCTGCTGCGTATTATCCGTCGTCGGTATTACCCCCAGCCGCGGATTATCCGGGCCGTGATGCCCTGACGGAGATAATAGAGGCGTGCCATTCCCAGGGCTTGACTGTTCACGCCCGGCTGCTGGGACTATCCTGTCTTTTTGCGACCGACGAGACCTGCGACAAGCTGGCCTCATCGGGGCGACTGATGGTCAGCTCTAACGGCAAAACCTTGCGCTGGCTCTGCCCTGTGTCTGCCGACAACCGTCGTCAGGTCATTGCCGCCGCTGAGGAGATAGTGGCCAAGTACCCCGTGGACGGCCTGCAACTGGATTATTTTCGCTATCCAGGCTTGCAGGGCTGCTATTGCACCAGGTGCCGGGAGGCTTTCGAGGCATCATTCGGCCGGCGGCTCCAGCGTTGGCCTCAGACCGTCCTGGACGGCGCCCCGGCGGAGGCTTATGACGAGCTGCGGCGGCGGCAGCTCGATGGATTGCTGGGAGAGATTCGCACCGCAGTGCGCCGGGCCCGGCCCGGCCTTCCGTTGTCTGCAGCGGTCTTCGCAAACTGGGAACACCACCGCCACGAGATAGGCCAGGACTGGGTCCGCTGGCTTCAGCAGGGCCTTCTGACTTTTGCTTGCCCCATGAACTACACACCTTCCCCGGAGCGTTTCAGCGAGCTGGTGACCAGGCAACGAGGATGGGTCGGGCCAGGCGCCCGACTATGCTTTGGCATCGGTCCCTACGCTGACCGCATGGGAGATTTCCCCACCATTGCCGTCGCCAGGCAGATAACGCTTGCCCGTGCGTCCGGTCAGGGATGGGTGCTATTCAACCTGCGCCCCGAGCTGCTGGAACGAGACCTGCCCCGGCTGTCGGCAGGCATGACCTGGGCACCTGCCCGGCTGCCGCCGTGGGCCGGGGGCAAGGGATAGGTACTGCTCCCTGTACTGTCCCCGCGGAAGGGGAGTATTCGGTTTTTTAAGCATACTGCTGCAAAAGTTTCTGCAGCGCCTGGGGAACGGGCCCCGAGGCAAGAGGTGAGACACACAACTTTATCCACTTTCGTGGCCGTGTATGAGTCAACACCGGGTTTCGGACAGACCAGCAAGATACTTCTCCAGGCCTTACGCTTTCCCACCTGAAACAAAATCCTGAGTAAACTCAATACTCCCCCGCGGAAGGCTTTGTTTCCGTCAGTAATTCATGAAAGCTCCAGCGGCGGTTCTATGCTTCTTGGAGCACAGGCTTTAAGTTGTCCTCAGCAGGTCTTGCGGTAGGCCTGTAGAACATGTCAGGGCGGTTGAGCGTCCTTACAGACGGGAGAGCTTTGGACCAATGCTTCTTCGGAGGTGACGGCAGGTGCGGCGTACTGCGCCGATTTTCCTCGTTTTGCTGGCGGTGTTACTGCTGGCTTTCGCATCGTCCGCGGCGCTGGCGCAGGGGCCAGGATGGCAAGGTGGACAGCAGCCCGGGGAAGGAGGGTGGGGGTGGGGTGCCCCCGGGGGCTGGCAGCAAGGGCCTGGGATGGGGCCTGGGGGACCAGGGATGGGGCCTGGACCAGGGATGGGGCCTGGACCAGGCTTTGGGCCCATGAACCCCATGGCCGGGGCTATGATGATGAGGGCCATGGCCCAGCCCGCCATCGCCGTGGCTAACGGGAAGGTTTTCGTCGCGGCTGGCGGGGTGCTTTACCGGTTCAACGCAGAGACCCTGGAGCTTGAGCTGCAGATCGAGTACGCCCCAATGATGCCGCAGATGGGGCCGGGGAGGCCTGGAGGGCCCCCAGGCCAGGGCGGAATGCTACCGCCACCACAGCCGCCAGGCGGGTAGCAGTAGGCCGCGCGCCGCGCGGTTGACGATGTTGGAGTCCAGCAGGCGCAGTACCGTTTCTATTGGTCAGGCCTGCGCGCGGTAGCGTGTTTGGCAAGACATAGAAAGTGGCTAAATAACTTCTGGCCGGCGGCACGGATGGGCAGGGCTGTTCAGCCTGCCCGGTGCCGAAACCTCAGCGGCTGCTTTTATCCCACTAGTTTTGTCTTGATAGGCCTTCCTGGGGCACCGCCCGCCACCAGGCTCATCCCCTCGGGAAAGTTAGCCGCTCAGACGTTCCCGGCGCGATGGCCAACTTCTCAGAAAGCGGGTATCGCCCCGTGATTTCAGCGGGCGTGCGGACAGTTGCCTCTATTATCCCGTCAGTCGGATTATTCACTTCCAGGGCGATTCGCTCCGGCGTCCACTCTATCAGGGCAAGCCGCAGTCTGGGGTCGTCAGCCATTAGCAGGTTGCCGGCATAGAAGGAGCCGCCCTTCGTCACGTCCAGATTGGCCCAGCCCTCGCCCTCAAACACACCAAAGGGGACGATTTCTGGCTCCTGGCCCGGCCGCCACACACCGCACGACCAGTTCCAGTTCAGCCCCGCGATGCGCAGCGTCAGCGGCATGGGCATCTGGGGATAAGGTTCAACGTCACCGGCCACACCCCAGTCTTGCGCCGTCATTTGTGCGACGTAGGCTAACTTTCCCAGCTTGCCGCGCGATAGCGTGATAACAAAAGGCGGCGGGCCCTCCAGGCCCATGAACCTACGCTGCTCAGCATAGTCCGTTTTCGGGTCCAGGCGCACCCACTGGGCGCGCCACTCGTGCCCCGCTGGCAGAGCTGTATCGTTTGCCGGCGGTACGAAGCCAACCCAACCATCCGCCCTCACACGCAGGCCCGGCGAGAGAACCACCAGGTCGGCCGCCTGCCCACCGGCAGGCAGATCCAGGTATCCCTCTGTCAGCTTTTGGGTCACCCACGCCCCAGATTGGTCCTTTACTATGCACGTCGGCTGCGGCTCGACCTTGACGAAGGCCGGAAAAATATCTCCGGTGGGCACCGCAGGCTGGCGCAGCCGCAGGACGATTTCCATCAGCATGTAGGGAATCGTTTCGTTGCTTCGCTGGCCGTACGGGCGCCGATGCAGGTCATACCAGCGCACCCTCCCTTCGTAAACGCGGCTACGCGATGTTCCCTGGGGCGCCTTCGCGTCGAATACGACCTCTTCCCACAAAGCTCGCCAGTAGCGCTGGTCCAGTATTGCACCCGCCACAGTCAGCACCGGACTGAAATACGGAAATTCCAGCAGAGGCGCCATGTTCTCGCCGCGCCGCCCGTCCACCATGTGCGGCCACAGGCCCTTGCCCTCGTCGGTGCCGAAGGTTGGCAGGAAGATGTCCACGCCGTCGCTGAGGATTGTGCCAGTATAGTTGACGGCCACGGAGAAAAAGTTCTGGCGGTCCGAACATCGCCAGTTATACGCGCCCGAATCGCCAGTGCGTAGCGGGGGCGAAAGAGCTGTGCGGCCCTGCTGGTCCTGCACCCAGACAAAGCCCGTCTGTAGCACTCCCGCCGGCGGGACCACCTGGCCCTCGAAGCGCGTCACGTTGGGCTTCCATCGGCGCAAGAGGTTGTACATTGAGTAATAGCGCACGTCGGTAATGGGCACGTCGTCCTCGATGACAAAACTGGCCGAGCTCAGCCCGCCAATCATTGGCCCGCTGGTGACCAGGTACTTCACTGGCGTCTCCCAGAAATGCGACATGCCATCCCGCATGTACCAGGCAGCGTTTTCGACGGTGTCGGCCATGACATAAAGCTGGTGCCCGGTCGTGGCTGCTCTGGCCACCTGGGTTGGCGAGCGCAGTTCATGCACTACCAAGGGGATGGGGTTGCTCATGTTGTAGATTTGCGCCTGATAGGCCTGCGTGCCATCATCTATGAGATTGCCTTCGGCGTCATAGGTATACACGACGACGCCCGAGAAAAACTTAAAGAGCTGGTGGGGCAGGGGGCACGTGGTTGGGCGGGCAATGGCCGAGCAGGACATCCCAAAGCCCAGCATAAGGTACTGAATCTCGGTCATCTTCTTGCCGTCGCGCGACAGCATCCACGGCTGCGGGAAATTGTTCTGTCCGAACAAGAGCATCCGGTTGTCGTAAGCATCAGTTATCTCCAGGCCCGGCATGACGACGAGATCTGGCCCGCTGGCCCTTTTGCACTCCGCCACGTAGTCTGGCCACCGCTCGGCTTTGAAATCCGCCAGTTCTTCGGTCATGACCAGGATAGAATAGCCAGTGGCGCGGGCTGCTTGCGCCCATTCCGCGATGGTGCCCTCGCCGCTGCTGTAGCCACTGCGCGCTCCAATGAGCACTTTTATAGGCTGTGCCTCGTTGCCCTCGTACCAGCCCGTCAGCCACCGGGGCACCGTTTCCATAGGTGGCACGGGCGCGGCTGCGTATTTTTCGGGCGTGTAGTCACCCAGCCCGGCCTCCGCCGCACCTTCGGCCGCCCAAACCAGCATGTTCCCCAGCAGCCGCTTGCCGTCGCTGGGATTTTCACCATCCCCGCGCTCCATGAATATGCCGTTTATGTCCCCGGTCTGGAACTCACCTATCCATTTTACGCCGGTGGCGTAAGGGTACGTGAAGGTGTAGAAGCGATGCACCGACAGCAACGCAACACGGCCCTTGCCGATTTCGGCCACCGCCGCCAACACGGGCGGATTGTCAGCGCTGGGCACGGGATACCAGGTCTGATACTGCAGGCAACGGGCGGTGACGGCGCCGGGCATGGCACGGACGACGGCTTTCCAGCGCGGATCGCGCAGCTCGAAGGGGATAGTTGGATACAGGTCGTCCCAGCGGCTCATGATGACTGGATAGTAGATGCGTCGCACGCCCTCGGTCACAGGATGCCGCTCGATGTTGGTCGTCCAGCAATAGGTGGTCCATGAGTGGGCCTCGTCGCGGGCTGTTGCGGCGCTCACCGAGACGCCCCATGGATGGAGCAGAGGGCCGAGAGCTTCAGCTATCGCCGTACCACAGTCATCCACTACTGGGGAAAAAAACAGCCCGCCACCAGCCTCGACGTACCGGTGAAGCTCCTGGATGTTGCGCTTGCGGGTAAAATACTGAGCCATTGAGCCGTCCGGCATGGTGTCATGAAAGTAGGGCATCATCAGCCCGCGGAAGTCGAATAGCAGCACCACGTGAAAGAGGCGCAGCAGCTCCTGGCTCAAGGGCTGGTTGACCGGGCGCCTCACCAGGGTGATGCCCAGGCTTTTGAGGTGCTCGACAGTCTCCGGGGCAATTTTGTCCTCAGAACTGGTGAGGGCCAGGGCGAAAATCTGTGCGGGCCGGGCCGCGTATGCTGGTTGAGCAGTGGCCATGGCGCCGAAAGCCGCAGTCAGGGAGACTCCCAGGACCGCCCTTAGCACGTCTAACACCTCCCCAAGTACGTCGCGTGTGCTTCTCGCCATCGTATTATTCTCCTGCCGGCGACACCCGGCAGGAAGGCGGCCGAAAGGTGCATGGCAGGTTACCAAGAAAGGCCGCGCCACGGGGAGTATTCAGTCTACTCAGGATTTTGTTTCAGGTAGGAAAGGGTAAGGCCTGGAGAATCGTCCTGGTGGTCTCTCCAAAACCCGGTGTTGACTCATACAAGGCCACAAAGGTGTGTGAACTTGTGTGGCTCACCTTTTGTCTCGGGGCCCATCACCCAGGCGCTGCAGACACTTTTGCAACAGTAATCTTAGAAAACTGAATACTCCCTGTGCCACCTGCTCAGCGAAGGATCCGCCGCTACAGGAGCTTGAAAATGAGGTGTGCACGCGTACCGGTCACGGGGTTCTTACTTCTGGCGGCCAATTCCGCGCTGCTGGCACTGGTAGCGGTAGGCGCCCGTGGGCAAGAACAGGAGCAGGCAGGCCAATTGCTGTGGCGGATTTGCGTACCCGACCGGGCTTACCGTGAGCTCGCAATTGCTGGCCGGTACCCCGACTACGTGGCTCGCTTTCCTAATGACGTAACCTATCGGGTGGGCGAGAGTGCCCCGGCGCGTGACTGGCCTTTCATACATCCCGGCCCGGACGACGTCTGGGCCGGCTGGCGCCCGCACGTCTTCCGGGTCGAGTTTGACCTGACGGTCGTGCCAGCAGGCGCCTGCAGGCTGACCCTGGACCTGGTAAACCCCCACTATGGCAGCCCGCCCGTGCTTGAGGTGAATGTCAACGAACGGAGGGCGTATCGCGTCAAACTTCCTGCCGGTGGCACTGACGAGGCTCTGACGAATCCGGCGGCGGGCAGGCCCTTGTCCATACCCATCTTTTTTCCTGCCGGGCATCTCGTTGCCGGCCGCAACCTTATTACGATAACCACCACCAGGGGAAGCTGGCTTCTCTATGACGCCATCACGCTCCAAGGGGGGCTGGCCATGCCGGCAGGCCCGGAACTGGCTTTCGTGGATGCTCAATCTACCATGTTCTTCCGCCGCGAGA
>JANZZA010000545.1 GCA_026419655.1 Armatimonadota bacterium
AGGCCTCTGCGGAGCATCGCCTAGACCTCCCTCAGATACTCTTGCGTGGCCAGGATACTGCCTGCCACCCCAAACACCAAACCAGCCCCAATGACCACCAAGGCCAATAGCGCCAATTGTGCAGAGCCGAACACCAGATTAACAAAAGGCAGCGTTGCCGTCACCTGTTCGTCGAGATAACTGTAGCTGGCCAAGAGCAGCACCGTGGCGATTACACCGCCTGCCAGCCCACAGAAGGCTCCCTCCACCAGGAAGGGCATGCGAATGAACCAGTTGGTGGCGCCTACAAGCTGCATAACCCTTATCTCACGGCGGCGGGCATATACGGTGAGGCGAATGGTAGTGTGCGCCACCAACAGCGAAGCCACCGCCAGGGCCACCGTAATAACAAGGCCCACTGTCTTGACGCCGCGCGCCAGCCTGAGCAACCGCAAAGTCACTTCCTCCGCATAGCGCACATCAGCCACGCCGTCTATCCCCCGCGCTGCCGCTGCCACAGCAGGAAGATCGGCTGGTCGGGCCGTCTTGACCCGCAGACAATCAGGCAGGGGGTTCTCCAGGTAGCGCAGGTTCTTCAGATCCCATCCCTGAGCGCGAGCGAGAGCTGCTAGGTTCTCTTCCTTAGATACAAACTCAACCTTCGCCACACGTGGGTCGGCCATCAGTATCGCTTGCACCCTGGCAGCATCGGCCTTTGGGGCCAAGTCCACAGTCACGACTGCCTTGGCCGACTGCTCCCCCAGCGCCGCGTCCAGGTTGATCACCACCAGCAGGAACATCCCCGACACGATAAGGACGGCTGCGATGTTCGTGATGGCGGCGGCAGCAATAACCCCATTGCGCCGCAGCGAGATCCAAGCCTCGTGGAGGACGAACTCGACGGTACTAAGGTTCATCGTAGCCGCCACCAGCGCGGTCGTCGCGGACTAAAGTTCCGTGCAAAAGGCTAGCTACCCGCCGCCTCAGGCGGTCCACGATGGCCTTGTCATGCGTGGCCATGATGACTGTTGTGCCGCGGTCGGCAATCTCGGTGAGTATCTGGACTATCTCCCATGACGTGTCGGGGTCAAGATTCCCCGTCGGCTCATCGGCCAGCAACACTTGCGGCCCATTGACCAACGCCCGGGCAATGCACACCCGCTGTTGCTCGCCAGCGGATACCTCATGGGGATAACAATCGCTCTTATGGGCAAGCCCTACCAGCTCCAGGGCAACTGGCACCTTCCGGTACTTTTCCCGCTTTGATGCGCCCAGTACGTCCAGGGCAAACCCCACGTTCTCCCACACCGTCCGGTCGGGCAACAGCCGGAAATCCTGGAACACCACCCCCACCCGCCGCCGCAGATATGGTATCAGCGAGGACCGCAACGCCGTCACGTCTTGCGAACCGACTATCACCTGCCCCGAAGTCGGTTTGACCTCGCGGTAGATGACCTGTAAAAGCGTGCTCTTTCCCGACCCCGAAGCACCCACTATCGAGACAAACTCCCCACGCTCAACGTGTAAGGTCACATCGTGGAGCGCCCGGGTGCCGTTGGGGTATATCACCGTAACACCGTTCAGGTATACCATAGCTCACACAGTGCTGCCGGTTATGCTACGTTTTCTACGGCCAACTTGCCAACCACTCTGGTGCCGGCAGTATACCAGCTAGACGCCCCGGCCGACAACTCAAGTGCCCGATGAGAGTGCCCTGCGATCTTTCGGCTTGTTGTGGAGTGTTGCCCGCAAGGCAGCAGCGAATCGGCAGGTGGTTTCCTTCAAACAGCAAACCCTCCAAAACCAGCGCGCTGTGTACTGCGCTCCCTATATGTCCTGTGTCGCTTTTGTCGCGCACACCGCCTGCTACGGCACAAACCATAGCCATAGCCGCAGCAGAGCCAAGACCGCACACCACCAGCCGCCGTGCCCTGACCGCGCGGAAGAAGACTACAGCACCCTCGCAGGCAGTAGGCAAAACATGTTCCAGAACTGTCTCTCCCAAACCCAAGAACCACCCTTTCACGGGCATGAGACGAAACTCCAAACGCACCGACAAGCAAAAAATTATGCCCCAGGGTACTTGACAGAACTGCGAAAAACCTCTACGCTAACTCAAGAAAAACTCAATGGGGGGCGAGAAGGTATCCGTTCAATTTTGTGGAATACTACCTTCAGGACGGAGATACTCAAAAGTGACCGCATCGATCAGTCGGGCGCGACGCTCATGCTGACGGGAAAGGGTAGCAACGAGGGTAGGCCAGGGAGGTCGGGGAGATGAGGCGACGGCGATTGCACAATAGCTTTTCGCGGCAAAGAGGTGCAGTGGTGGGCTTGTTCGCAGTGGCCGCGCTGATACTGATTGCTGCAATGGCGGCGTGCGTTGACGTAGGCATGTTAGTCCTTGCCCGCCTGCGAATGCAGAACGCCGCTGACCTGGCAGCCACTACGGCAGCAGCTTTGACTGACCAGCTCGACGACCCCGACGTGTGGTACCGCGCTGCAAGCTACTACGCATACAACCTTTACGGGGTTGATGCCAGTGCGCCAACGCCTGAATTCCTCAACACTGTTTACGACCCCAATAACCCAGCCGTAGCAGCAGGGGCCACTTACCGCGTCGGGCGCAATACCGTTACCGTCCGGCATCCGTACCGCGACAGCGTCACTAATGCCCGAGGATACCTGCCGCAGTTCCTCGTGAGAGTGGACGCTCGCGTTGACGTGAGAACGCCACTGATGAGTGTTCTCGGAGTGGCGCAGGCCCCGGTCGCTGTCGGGGCGGTCGCCCTTGGCGAGCCTAGCGGCCCTTGCTTAGTCTTTGCCGCCAGCACCAATCCGAACGAAAACGGGATAGACATCTCCAGCAACGGCGGCAGGTTTTTGGGCGACATCCACTCAAATACTAAAGTGGACAACACAGGCTCCGACCACTATTTCGACGGCTGGATAGACTATCGCTACTCATATCGCACCACGGGTAGCGGCCACGTCTTCGTCAAAGGTTTCCGCTTGGGCAACGTTCTGCCCTACCCCCGCACCTGGACACTTCAGGAACTGGACCCCTATATCACCCACCGCATAAACGGGAATCTGAAGTTCACCTCCCACGTCATTCCCGCCGGCGTGTATTACGTCAGAGGCAACGTAAACATCGGTAGCGACGATGTGCCGACGGGACCGGTCACCTTCATCGCTGAGGGCCGCATCCAGGTCAACGGCGGCGGACACAATTTCCGATGCGCAGTGCCAGACCTGCTTTTCATGTCGCTGAGCACGAGTGACCGCGCCATTGACACTTCGGCGCAAGGGGGAGTCTGGGAGGGGGTCTTTTTCGCCCCCAATGGCAACATCAAATTTAGTGCCTCGGGCCAGCACATTTACCGCGGCGGTCTGGAGGCTATGACAATACAAATAAGCGGCCAGAACTTTATCTGCGAGGGGCGGCTCCCGCCCCTGCCGAGGATGTATAGCAGGCTAGTGAGATGAGCCCGCTTAAGCGGGTAGAGCACCACCGGGGCCGTTGGGGGAATGCAGGCCACAGTTCTAGCGGACGCCGGAACACAGCAGAGGTCGGGAATGAAACACGCACGGAACAAAGGACAACTTGAAGTCAGCACAGCGATTGCAGCTCTTACTGTATTTGTGCTCATCGTTTGCGTAAGTGGCACCGCTGACATCTGCAAGTTAGCAAACGCACGAGCGGTACTGGCAAATGCGGCAGAAATGGCAGCCCTGGCAGGGGCTAGCGTTTCCCGCAACTCGTCCGAAGCTCAAACATGGCATCTGGCTGCATCACACTTTCGCGACAATCTCACGGGCGGGGTAGATAGCGCCCCGATCAAGTGTATCGGCCACCTCGCCAAGACTTCACCTATGCAACTGCGCGGTGCCATTTACTCGTGCGGCCCCTTCAGGGTGATTGTGTGGTATCCTTACGCCGATGAGCGCACCGATGCTCTCGGCCTCGACCCCCGAAACCTAATCTGCGTGGAAGCAGAGCTGTGGAGTGTTAGCTCACCCCTAAAGGTCACTCGCCTGCCGATAAGAATAGCGCACACCAGGGCTGTGGCAGCAGTCGGTACCTACGTCCTCGAAAACGAAGCCGTCATCGCCTGCCGCTCCGACGGCGACGAATAAAGACGCGCTGCAAGCCGCAAAATGCTACAGGACGCAGCAGGGCAGGCACGTGCTACCGTCCAGCTAAAAGCCTGGTGGCATGTCGGTGTTCTCCAGCCTCACAAGATAGACCGACATCTCGGGCCTCAGCCGCAGCCAGTTGGAGCATAGGATGACAATCGCCGGCAGCCCCCATGTGCTGAGGCCGCTCCTCGGCCAAGAACTGCGCTACAATGCTTCCCCACTTCCAGCGTATGCCTCCAGGAGAGACCTGAAAGAAGAGAATAGTCCGTGTCGCTAGCGCTCAGGCATCCACAGAGTCGCGGGCTGTGCTATATTGTCACTGTCGCCCGTGTACATGTCCAGGACAGTCAGAAAGGCTCAGCAAACAATACCCCTGGACGGGACAGCACATCAGTGACGGCGGCACGAAATGGACGCTACGCGCAACAATCCCCCAGGCCTCTTCTGGACAGCGCGAGTTGCAGAGCTGTGCCCGGCGACAGCTATCACGGTGCTCGCGCTTGCTATGGCAGCTGGCTCGCCGGAGGCCGCAGGCAACCTCGGCGAGATAGCGGCCACCCTGGCGGCTTATGCATTGTTGCTGCCCTCTCTTGCCCGCCGCCTCTATGATTTTGTTCCGCCTGAAGCAGGCAACCCGCAGGCCACAGCGCTAACGTTGTTCTTAGCAGGCGCCGGGCTGGCCCTAGCCCAATCTCTTGAGTCTACAAGCCCCAGAGCGCCCGTGACCGCGGCCTTTTTCCTGTTGATAGCAGCACTCGCCGGCAGGCTCTACGTGCGAGCGTGGCTGGCAGACTCCACGGCCCTGCCCATCTGGTCGCTGACGAGGTTTTCGGTTGGGGCCATGGCGCTGGCTGCCCTGGCCGGCGCGGCTGACAGTATCGGGCACCTATGCGGGCTTCTTCGGTCGCCCTGGCTGGCAGCCGGTGTAACTGATGGTGTTCTCCTTGCTGTGGCTTTCCACGCCACGGCGGTGGCGGCAGCCGACCGCGATCGCGAACAAGCAATCCTGAGACTGCCCGGGCACTGGCCAGAGATGGTTACTCTGGCCCACCTCGGTGCGGCTGCAACGGTCGCCGTCCAGGCGTGGGTGACGCGCTATCCAGGGGCGCGGGCAACTGCGCTGCTCATAGTCACAGGGGCGCCTCTTTTTATAGCAGCCGCCCTGCTTCTCGCCGACGCGCTCAGGCTCCGCCCCGCTGGCGGCGCACGCCCACCCTCCAGGGCGGCTGCTCCCATCCTTCTCCTCCTAGCCTACGGGGCGTTCCTCGCGGGCGCAGCCTTGTCAAATCTTCGGGCAGTCAATGCCGCGCTGATAGGCCAGGACGCGGCCATATGGCCATGGGGCTGGCGTCTCCCCCTGGCCCTGGCGGCGGCCGCGGCGTATTCAGGCCAGTGGGAACGAACTATACTTCGCCCCGGCCT
>JANZZA010000562.1 GCA_026419655.1 Armatimonadota bacterium
ATTGGCCTGGACGCACTGAAGGCGCACGCACTGTGTCTGATGGCTGCGGAGCGGACAGGCGGACTGGTGTGGCCACCGATTTTTGCTGGCTACCACACCATGAAGCCACACGCAGGATTTCAACACACCATCGAAGTGCCCATAGAGACCATCATGGCCCTCCTGAACGCCTACCTGGACCAGGCTGCGGACGAGGGCTTCAAGCTGGTTTTCATCCTCATGGGGCACTACGGCCACGAACACGTAAAAGCAATCCGTATGACCGCTGAGGACTGGCCTAAAATCCGCAGACGAGGCAGCGACATGAAGGCGCTGGCCTTCTCTGATGCCGAGCTTCGTCGGCCGGATTCGCCGTATCCTGCTGGTGACCATGCCGGGGCATGCGAGACTTCTATGATGATGTTCTTCCGGCCCGACCTGGTGCGGCTGGCCGAGCTGCCTAGCGAAGGGCCAGTCTGTGGCACCGAAGCGGGCTACGGCGTGGGTGGCGAGGATCCCCGCATAGCCACCGCAGACCTGGGCGCGGCCATAGCCGAGGAAATAGTGGGCGAGATCGTGGCCAAAGTGAATCAGGCGCTGGGCAAGTGAGCGCGTACTAACCTTTCTGCAGACTGGGCGGGACCAGCATGGACGGCAACAGGGGTTACTGGGACAGGCCCTCTCCCCACATTCGCCTTGGCGTCACCAGCCGAATTCTCGCGGGTTACGATGTCGAGCGGGCAGTGGCTCTTGCAGCTGCGGTGGGTTATGAGGGCATTGTGTTGTACTGTGACGGCCACCTTCCTCACGACATGGACGATGAGTGGGTCGAGGGCCTAAGGCAACAACTGTCCAACCATGGCTTAGACGTGATTGCCCTGGCAACTGCTTGTGGGCACTTTGCAACCCTCGGAGACGAGGAATGTGAAATCGAAGTACAGCGTTTATGGCGTTACCTGCTGATCGCCGAGCGGCTCGGCTGCCCGGCGGTTCACGTCTCGCCTGGGGGGCCGACAGAGCTGGGCCGTGTGCGAGAAGACCATCTGCTGCGAGCTGCCCACTACCTGCGCGAAGTGTGCGATATGGCCCTCGGTCGTCGCCTCGAAGTGCTCATCGAGAATGAACCTGGAATCACCAGCACCGTAGACGGCACCCTGCATCTTATCACACTGGTGGACCGCCCGAATCTGCTGGTGAGCTACTCACCAGGCTGCCTTGGCGTCACTGATCGCTACTACGGCATCGAAGCAATAGAGCGCATGGCACACGTCTTGGTGGACGTACGAGTCAAAGACGTAGTTCTCCTTGGCCCGAGCTACGGCCAGCCGGCTCTCCTGGGCGAGGGCGACCTGGACTACCGCGCCATCATCGCGTGGCTGAAAGCAAACAGCTACCAGGGCTTTCTTTCCGCCGACTGCGACCCCATGCTCACCATCCGTTGCTCGGCCCTGGATATTTTGCGCCACGAATACGCCGCCCTGCGGCAACTAATAGACGAATCATGAGCCGAGACGCTGCCCGAACAGACGAGGCGGCGATGAGCGGGCCGCCCAGCGCCGCAAACGCCTCACAACCTAGAGACCCACGTGTCCGTGGCTTTACGGCACGCGCAGCCGTGCTGGGCGTAATCCTCATACCAATAAACGCCTACTGGCTGACCATTATGGAGGTCGTGCGGTATGAGGGCCACCCGACCACCGTTTCCTTGTTTTTCAACTGCGTGTTTCTCCTGGCGCTGCTGACGGGTCTTAATGGCCTGGTGGCTCGGATACACAGGCGGGCGGCGCTTCATCGCAACGAGCTGTTGGTCGTGTACTGTATGCTATGCATAGCATCGGCGGTAGTCGGCCACGACATGATACAGGTGGTAGCCCCCCAGGCCATATGTCCCTTCGAGCTTGCCACGCCGGAAAATAAATGGGCTGACCTGTTCCACAAGTACCTGCCACCCTTCCTGATGGTGTCCGACCCCAAGATATACCGGCCGGCCTTCGAGGGAGGCACAACCCTGTATCGAGCTGACCGTCTCGCTGCCTGGGCCTCGCCGGCGCTTCATTGGTGTGCATTCCTATTCGCTTTGACGCTGGTAATGCTGGGCTTCAATGCCCTTCTGCGCCGGCGATGGATGGATAGAGAACGGCTGACGTACCCGGTCACTCACCTTCCCATCGAGATGACCGCTCCGGGAGCTGCTCTGTGGAAGAGCCCGTGGATGTGGCTGGGTTTCGTGCTGCCGGCATTCATCACTACCGTCAATAACTTTCACAACCTTTACCCCACCGTGCCCGTGATCAAGGTGCGCGTGGTGCATTACGACGCCTACATGTGGTCTGTCTTCCAGGGATTCCCCTGGGGAGCACTGGCAGGCACCCGCATTAGCTTTTATCCGTTTGCCATCGGCATGGGAATGCTCTTGCCGCTCGACCTGGCCTTCTCGTGCTGGTTCTTTTACCTGTTCTGGGCGGCACAAAAGCTAGTCTCGGCCATCTTTGGCCTGACGAAAATCCCTGCGTTCCCATACGTGACCGAGCAATCCGCGGCAGGCTACATGGCACTGGCCACCTTCGCCCTGTACATGGCCAAAGACCATCTCGCTGAAATATGGCGCGGGTTGCGTGGGGCGGGGCGGCTGGCAGATGAGGGTGAGCCGCTACGCTACAAGGTGGCCTGGTGGCTAATTGTCGGCGGGACAGTGTTTCTACTGGCTTTCTCGCTGCGGATGGGCATGTGGCTGGCAATAGCCGTGGCAGTTTTCTTTGTCTACTTCATGTATTCGCTGACGGTGACACGCGTGCGGGCGGAGCTTGGGCCGCCGGCCCATGACCTTCACATGGCGGGCCCTGACCAAATCCTCACCAACATCTTCGGCAGCGACGGACGGATATTGCCACCACGCCAACTCACCGTGCTCAAACTGTATTTCTGGTTCAACCGCGCCTACCGTGCCCACCCGATGCCCATTCAGCTTGAGTCCTTCAAGATTGCCCAGCATACGGGCATACCCATGGGCGACATGAGCAAAGCCCTGGTACTGGCGGCCGGAGTTGGGGTGCTGGCGGCGTACTGGTCGCAACTGCATGTTTACTATGCTTACGGCATCACGGCCAAAATGAGCTTCCTGGCCCGCATCTTCGGCACCGAACCGTATATCCAGCTTGCCGCATGGCTGCTGGGCGGGCAGCCGCCAAACTACGGCAAAATGGGCGCTTACGTGGGGGGCTTCTTATTCACTCTGGCCCTAATGGCCTTGCGTGTGCGGCACGTCTGGTGGCCCTTCCATCCTGTCGGCTACGCCATATCGTCAAGCTGGTCTATGAACTGCCTGTGGCTGCCGATTTTCATCGCGTGGCTGATAAAATGGGTGCTGCTGCGCTATTTCGGTTTCAAGGCCTTTCAGAAGGCAATTCCTTTCGCGCTTGGGCTGATTCTCGGTGAGTTTCTCGTCGGCGGTGCGTGGCTGCTGGCGGGCTGGATTTTCAACTTCAATGCTTACGCCTTCTGGGTGTGAGGGAGCGCACCGATTCGCTACGTCAAGAGACCCTCGTCCTGGAATATTCAATTTTCCAGAAGGAGACTGTTGCAAAAGCAGGCGTTGGCTTATACACAGTCAAGAAAGTGTACAACGCTGCGGCTCCAACCTTTCACCTGCGACCCAGTTCAGCGGCCGGGAAAACGACTTTTGCAACACTCTCAGAAGAGTCTGTTGCGAGACCTGAAGTTGGCCGACGTAGAGCGACGAAGGCGTACAGCTTGGCGCGCCTGACTCTATAAGGGTGAGCGAGTCCGCCAAGGCGTAAACCGACTCTTGCAACAGTCTCCGGACAGACTCTCGCCTATGCCATTTTTCAGGCCTCCAGAGGAGACTGCGGGGAAAAGGTCAGCAGCTGTGGGCTGCGCAATTTCCTCGGTCCGCGTGAGCCGACGGCAGGTCTTGCAGCACTCTCCCAGCGGATTCCTTGCGCGCGACTTTTTCCTGCCTGAGACAAAGTCCTGAGAAAGCTGAATACTCCCGCCCAGGCCCCAGGCCTTCTGCCCCCTGGCCACCACCGAGCGACCCTTAAAAGCAGCGCCGACCCCCGCCAACAAGCCACCTCCCCTTCCTGGCCCTTCAGCGAGCCAAAGGATGCGAAGGTTGTTCGATACCCCGCCCGCGGACAGGACTCGCTCGCGACGAGTTGAAGATATTCTGCAGATGCCCATGGAGGTGGAAGGCCAATGAACATCCCCCACACAGCGGTTCTGTGTTTGCTGCCTCTTTGTTTGGCCGCAACCGCAGAGGCTGGCGTATGGCTCAGGAGCGGCGCGGC
>JANZZA010000565.1 GCA_026419655.1 Armatimonadota bacterium
AGAGAATCGGGCAGTCCCTCCGGATGGGCGCTGAGGTTTAGGCTTGACAGGTTACGGGCGGCGGGGCTAGGCTTATAGCGTGCGCGGTGCAGAAGCGCAGGTGGTGGGCACGTGGGCGCTCCCCAAAGACTCTTTGGGTGAAGAGAAGCCCCGAGAACCAGTGTGCGGAGGCGCGAGGAAAACAAAGTGTACGTGGCACCCCGTCGAAGCACTAGTCACAGTCCCTTTGTGAGGGCCCTCTTTGTCACGGCGGCGCTCATTTTGTTCTTAGGCCAACAGCCGCTACAGCCCATCTGGCGCGGATGGCAACTGACCCGCGAAATACTGGACCTCAAGGCGGAACGTGACCGCCTCCAACGAGAAAACACGCTGCTACGACAGTACGAGGCAGCCACGCGCACACCAGAAGGACTGGAGCTTCTCGCCCGCGGTCGTTATCACATGCTCCGCAAGGGTGAATGGTTGGTGGTGGTGGCCGAGCCACCGCCGGCGGAAATCAAGCCGCCGCGCGGGCTGAGAGCAGTGATGGACAAAATGCGGGCGCAGGCCGATGACGCCCTGAAAACCTGGCGGAGCCTCTGGGAGACCGTCAGCGCCCAGCGCCGGAGCAGGCCCACAGCGGAGTAGCCCTGCCTGGAGGTGCGGCTCGTGGCCCTCAGCACATGTCTGGCCTGTCTCATTTTCACATTGCCTGTGTTTGGCCAACCAACATCGCTACCAGCAGTGGACCAGGCCCTGGCTGAAGTTGAGGCCTTATCTGAGGATGTGGACTTGCTGGCTAAGCTCACCCCGCTGTCCCTCACGGCTGACCAGGCGCGGGCCCTGGCTGCTCTGGCCACCAGGCGACAGGAGATAGCAGCAGGGCAAGCTCCCAAGCGGGCAGAGATCTTGCGGGCCCTGGCGCAAGCCCTCAGGCAAAAGCGTCAATCCTTGCTTTTCGACCTGCCAGTGCCCGATGAGCTTGAGGACAAGCTGGCGCAGCTCAACACGGAACTTCAGGCCCTGAACCGTGCGGAGAACGAGCAGGCCAAGAATTTACTGGCGGAGATGCGCAAGGCCCTCCGCCCCGAGCAGTTGGCCGTACTCACAGGTCGCCTGGAAGCTAAACGCAACGCTATGGAGCTACTGGATTGGCTACGCGAACTGGACGAGGCGGCGTATCGTGAAGAGGCCGAGAACACCGCCGAGGAACTGGACAGTCCCGAGCGTGGCCTGCCAGCGGCCAAGATCCGGGCCATCCTCGACCGCGCCCGCGCCATGGACGAAGTGCGCTTTGCCAGGGAAAAATCGGCGCTGGCTGACGAACTCTTGCCTGCCTTTTCCATCTCAGCCGAAGCGGAAGACCAAATGCTGCTAGAGCTGCTCAGCAATGGGCGATTGGTACCACTACTGAATGACCTGATAGCTGCCCGGAGTGGATAGCATCGTGGGCGAGACCTTGCGGGTCGCCGTATTCACAAACACTTACGTGCCGGACGTCAACGGCGTAGCCAATGCCGTGGACACCTTCCGCCGGGAGCTGATGCGTCGAGGGCATATTGTGTATGTCTTCTCCCCTGCCACGCGCAAGCAAGACCCTCTGGCAGACGACCCGCATGTAATCCGGTTCCCGTCCCTGCGCATCTTTGACCTCGACTACCACGCGGCCTTTCCCATATCCCGGCAGGCGCGCCGAACCATGCGCGATGTCAAGTTCGACATCGTGCACACCCACCACCCGATCTGGGTCGGGGTATGGGGAGCATCGTACGCACGCCGGCGCAATATCCCCCTGGTCACCACTATCCATACGCATTACGAACTTTTCGCACGCTTCGTACCGCTACCTGAAGCCTGGGTCCGCAGGTACTTGCGCCGGTCGGTGCGGCGGTATTGCAATGCCTGCCACCTCGTGACTACGCCAGGGGCGTCCACCGCCCGCCATCTGCGCAGGCTGGGCGTGCAGCGGCCCACCATGGTGCTGCCCAATGGTCTCCCCCTGGCGCGCTTCGAGCAGGCCACCGGCGAGGAAGTGCGGGCACGCTATGGCCTTATGGACAAGTTCCTCATGGGCTACCTTGGCCGCCTGTCGCCGGAAAAGCAGGTGCATGTGGTCGTCCAGGCGGCCGCCAGAGTGTTCGCCCAGCGTCCTGAGGCCCATCTTCTTATAGTCGGTGACGGCCCTGCGCGCGGAGAGCTGGAGGTCATGGCCCGAGACCTGGGTATTCAGCAGCGGGTGACTTTCGCCGGCTCCATAGCTCACAGCGAAGTGCACAAGTTTCACGCCGCTTTCGACGTACTCTTGTCGGCAAGCCGGGGCGATACGATGCCCCTGGCCTATATCGAGACGATGGCCGCTGGCACTCCTGTTATTGCCACGGTCGGCTTCGGGGCCATTGACATGATTGCCGATGGAGTTAACGGTTTTCTCATCAGTCGCATCCACGCCGTGGAGCAGATGACCGACCTGGTACTGAAACTGATTTCCGACGCGAGATTGCGCGAGACCCTCTCGCGGCAAGCCCAGGAGTACTCGAAGCGCTGGCGGGTAGACGTAGCTACGGACCGGCTCCTAGAGGTCTACGACATCACCCGGCGTCTGGCGCGCGGCGAGCAGGTGGAACTAGAGGCACCGGCCGAGTGGCCGGGCGTGGCCCGAGCGCGCGCCAAGCGCACGGGCGAGTCTTAGTTCAGCCTGGTCCTGGCGGTACATCAGCAGCCGCGGGTATGTCCGCGTAAATGACCGTGCCGCCAGGCAGACTGAAGGCGGCCCTAAAGGGTAGCTATGGGACTAATAAGGCGCCCTGAATGGGTACTAGTTGAGCACCCTGCATCGGTACCAATGAGGCACTCTGCACCGCTGACACACAGGCCACTTGCGACACGGAAATAGAGTCCTGGCAATACACCCCGCTACCGGGAGGGAGGGACAGTGAGGCGCCTGCGAACAGCTCTGGTGGGCGTTGGCGGTATGGGTAGTTCCCACCGCCGCCTGCTGCACGAGAGCGAATTTTTCGAGCTGGTGGCCGCCGACGAGCGCTACCACGACCGGCAAGCAGAAGCGGTGGCCGA
Organism: Armatimonadota bacterium; assembly: GCA_026419655.1. Taxonomy (GTDB): domain Bacteria; phylum Armatimonadota; class Zipacnadia; order Zipacnadales; family FEN-943; genus JANZZA01. The sequence continues at coordinate 3,052 of JANZZA010000565.1, forward strand.
GACGCGCCAATGGGGCGTGCCGGTTTACGAAGACTACTGGGAAATGCTCGACGCCCATGACGACCTGGACCTTGTCGTGATTGCTGCCCCGCATCCATGGCATGGCGTATATTCGGTTGCCGCCTTAGAGCGCGGCCTGCACGTGTTTGTCGAGAAGCCAGTGACGGTGACGGTCCAGGAAGGCCTGGCGCTCCTGGACGCCATCCAGGAATCCGGCCGGTTGGTAGGCGTACATCATCAATGGACTTCCACCGGCGCAACTCGCGAACTAAAAGATTTCCTTTGCGCCGGCAGCCTCGGCAAAGTCAAGGAAGTTACCGCTATCATGAAGTGGTATCGCTCGCAAGAGTACTTCGAGCGCAACGAGTGGGCTGGCCGCCGCTACGTAGAAAAACTTCCCTGCTGGGATGGAGTGCTGCTAAACCAGGGAGTGCACCTCATCAACTCAGCCCTCCAGTTGTCAACTCGCCAGCCTGGCTACGCCTTGCCTTCGCGGGTACAGGCCGAGGTCTATCGCATCCACGACATCCAGACCGAAGACCTGGCGTGTCTGCGTTGCGAGTTGGACGAAGGTGCGCTTCACATCTACCTCACGCTCTGCGCCGATAAGGACCATTCTCCAAGCGTAGTAATCCGTGGCGAGCATGGCGAGGCGGAGTGGAACGGGACGCAGGCAACGGTGAAGCTCCACGACGGCACGGAGGTAGTTTTCGACGACGAGCCGCAAGGCGACGACACACATCGAAATATGGCGGCTTGCATCCTGGGGCTTGAGTCGCGCCTCTATTGCCCGGCGCAAGAAGCTCTCAAGGCCACAATTACGGTCAATGCGGCTTACCTGTCGGCAGGACGGATTCGCAAGCTTTCAGCAGAGCAAGCTGGAGACGTCGGGGCTCTAATAGACGCAGCGGCAGCACGCGGGGCACTGTTCAGCGAACTTCCTACCGCGCCCAAGTGGACCGTTGCCGGGGAAATCGTCGAGACCGCCGACGTCACCAGCTTTGATGGCCTGGAGGACGACCCCGAGTTCGCTTAGCCCGCCGCGACGCTCGCTGCACACGGCGCTGCGCAGGCGTCTAGGGCCTTCACGTAAGCGCTTGCGGGAGCTCCAACGGCCTGGCCAGAAGTTCTTGCCCTGACAGCGGACCAGAACTGCCCGCCGCAGCCCTGCCCGTACGTTTTCCACATGCTTGCTCCGACCGTGGCCTTAGCTGGCTCACGGGGCGCCTAAGAGGCTTTGGCGCCGGACCCTGATGTCGCACACAAAGTTCAACCTGTAGCTCCAGGCTGCGGTGGCTGACGGCAGAGACTCTTGACAAGGGCCAGCAGGTGCGAGCAGGCACTACTCGGTTTTACCAGGATACTGTTTGCGCCTCAGCGGTGGGATGATAAAAGCCCCCACGTCCCTGTTACTGAGGGCAACCCTTCAGAAAGCGTTGCTTCCCAGGGTCCCTTGCCAGACTTCTCGTTTTTGTTGCAACCAGCCATGATGGGGCGCAGTGTTTGAGCGCCCCTTCTAGCCTTCCAACCCTTTGAGCCACTGCTGAGGTTGCAGCCGGGAGCCAAGTACTCACGAGTGAGTGGCCGAAGCAAAATCCTGATAAGATCGAAAACTCCCGTGCCTGTATGCAGCGCCCTATTCAGGACGGGGTATGGTAGAATCCCAAGAGGGATTATTTCCGTCCGCAGGCTGGTTCCTGGGTAATGAAGGGACAGTACCAAGGGCTTCTATTAATCGTGTCTCTGGTTGGGGTGGCGGTCGTTGCTGGCTGCCGGGACCAGCCGCCTGCAACCCATCAGCTTGTTTCGCGTGCCGATGAACTCTTCGCAGCCAGGAAGTTCAATGAGGCCTACGTCCTCTATCGTGCTGCAGCCAATGGATCTACGCCAAATCTCCACGTCCTTGTGCGCCTGGCGGACTGTTGTTTGTGGCTGCAGGACGCCGAGAAGGGGCACGAGTGGATTGACAGAGCCCTGGCAGCAGACAGGAACTCAGCGCTGGCGTGGGAAAAGAAGGGCGAGCTGTACCTGGCCCAGGGTAAGCATAAGGAAGCAATCCCGTGCTTTAAGAAGGCCCTGGCTTTCGACGGCAAGCTGAACGTGGCCCGCCTCAACCTGGCCTTGGCCTATGAAGGAGCCGGGCAAAAGGACCTGGCCCTGCAGGTGGCGCGAGAAGCCGTAGCCGCAGAACCTAAATCGGCCGACGTGCATTTCAGGTATGCTGTCACCCTTGCGCGGCTGGGACGGACAGCAGACGCCGAGGCTGGATATCGCCGCGCTTTGGCCTTGAATCCCGACCATGTTCCGGCCCTGGTAGAGTTAGCCCGTCATCTGGTGTCGCAGAGGCGCAGTCTCGCTGAGGCGCGCAAGTTGGCCCAGCGGGCTTACACGCTGCAGCCGGGCGAGGGCGAAGCCGCTGTATTAGCGGCATGGGCACTCTTCCTGTCCGGAGAACGCAAACCCGCCCTCCAGGAGCTTGAGCAGGTGGCTCATTCTCATCCGACAAATTATGAGGCGTGGCGCCGGCTCTCAGCAGGGCTGCGAGAGCTTGGGATGGTCAATGCGGCCCGACGCGCTGCCGAAATCGCGGCTGCGGTTGCTCCCCGCGCGCCTGCCATAATGAGAGAGCGGCCCGCCGGGCGCGGCAGATAAGCCAGTCGAGGAGGGCGCCAGCATGTCAGGCGAAGAGAGACTGTCCCAGGCAACCAGGCGCATGGCGGTGCTTCAGCGCCAACTAGATGCCGTCCATCTAATAGCCACCGAGCTTGGCCGCGTGACCGAGATAGACGGAATAGTCAGTCGCTCCCTGGAGGTCGCTTTAGAGATTGTGGGTGCTCAGGCCGGTTCAATTTTGCTCCACGACCCAACTGCCGATAAGCTCGTATTCCGGTATGTGGTAGGTGGGGGCGGCGACCAGCTTGTCGGGACAGCCATAGATGTCGGCCGGGGCATAGCTGGCCGGGCCTTCCGTGAAGGCCAGACCCTCGTTAGCGACCAGGTAAGCCTTGACCCCGACCACGCCACCGAAATTGAGGAACAAACCAAGTACATCACGACTAACATGGTCACCGTGCCTCTCAAGACCGGCGATGCCAAA
>JANZZA010000582.1 GCA_026419655.1 Armatimonadota bacterium
GAAGATGCGGTTGTGGGCGATGGTCGAGGCTGGACCGCCCTGCAGCGACGCCCAGATGCCGCACCAAGTACCGGCCTGGCCGCCTTCGCCAAATCCTTCAATGTAGTTGTTGGATATTGAGCTGCCGAAAAGGCGGTGGGCGTAGATGGCATGGCCCCCGACCCCGTAGATGTGATTGCGCTCCACAAACCACCCCGCTGCATTCTCCAGGTGGATAGCGTCGCCGCCGGAGCCTGCAATCCAGTTGTCCGTAAGTGTCCAGTCGGTTATAGCGTTGCCTGAGTCCTGGACGTGCACGCCGTGGCCGCCGCAGCCTTCGATGAAGCAACTTGAGACGCGACCATTCACCTGAGTGCTATTAAGGAGAGTTCCGTCGGCGCTGAGATTGGTAATCAGCAGGCCGTCGCCGCCCGTATTTGCGATGTGAACGTCTTCCACCACGCTCAGCCAGGAACGCAAAGCCAGGCCCACCGTCCGGCTGTCCGGGTTTTTGCTGCGGTTGCCGTCGAGCATCAGATGGCGCACGGCCAGGGGCGTGCCAGTCCACGGCTGGTTGTCCAGGTAAGTGGAAGAAGCCATCATCACTGGCAGGTTGGCCCCATCGGCCTGCCTGAGGACGGTGCCCGTGCGGCTCTCGCCGCGGTACGTGCGGTTGCCGAGCAGGCGGATAGGCTGAGTGATGAGGAACTGGCCTCTGAAAACAATCTCGGCGCCCTCCTGGCTGGCAGCAATGGCTGCGTTTATTGCTTCCGCGTCTGCTGGTGTGTTAGTGCCAACGATGACCACTGAGGCGGCCTGGCCTGTCTCGGCCCAGGCTGGCGGGAAGAAAACCTTCAGCGCAATCGTCGCTATCCCTGTTGCCGCGCAGAACATAGCTTCCCTCCTGGACAGCGTATTGTGCTCCGAAAGCAGGCGTCTTTGACTTTCCTCGGCATTGTTACCTTCCACACGCCGGGTGCGTCAAGTTGCAAGGCGCTCAGCCTGGCGGCGCCTGGGGTAGTAGTCAGAGCGTTGTCCAGGCTGGCGCTTTAATGTACAGGCATGAGGTGAAAATAGCACGAACAAGTACCGAAGGGGGGGCTGGGGCAGAACCTTTTTAGAGGCGTTTGTTGCACAGCCGTCATCTCGCGCATTACTCACACGCAACATAACTTGCCAGCGCAAACCTGTGCCGTACACGGACTGCCAGGTGCGTCGAGGTGGGTTTTGCAAGCGTCACCAAAGGACCTCCTCTTAAAAACCTCTCCGAAGAGGTCGCCGCTGGGGTTTTCAAGCCGGCGCGGAGGTGATCCCGGACAGAATCCCAGGGAGACCCTTATAGGCATCGCTTTCCCGGCCCCTAGACGCGATCGCAGGTAAAGGGACAGGCCCCCGGCCCTGTACACTTGCCTCACTCTGCATACATCCAACACCAGCTCTTGCAACAGCCTCTGAGGGACCTCAGCCGTCCCTCTTGGGCCGCAGACCTGAGGTTTACCAACTTTTGAACCCGTGGGGGCAGGACGTGCAAGGAAGTCAAAACGGCTTGCAAGACAAGGCCCCTGGCGGGTAAAATGCGGCGGCTTGGCCGTTCGGCTGGGGCCACCCGCAGTTGGGGAGGACGCGCCGGTGCATATTATCGTCTGCGTGAAGCAGGTCCCTGACACTACGGACGTGCGCATTAACCCCGAGACCGGAACCCTCGTGCGCGAGGGCGTCCCGTCCATCCTCAACCCCTACGACGCCCACGCCTGCGAGGAAGCAGTGCGGCTCAAGGAGCGCTACGGCGGCACGGTGACCGCCATCAGCATGGGACCGCCACAGGCTGCCGAAGCCCTTCGGGACTGCATCGCATTAGGGGCTGACCGCGCCGTGCTTGCTTCAGACCGGGCGTTCGCAGGCGCCGACACCTGGGCCACCAGCTACGCTCTCTCCCGCGCCATCCAGCGGGCGGAGCGCGAATGGGGGCCGGCTCAGGTGATCCTGTGCGGCAAGCAGGCCATTGATGGCGATACGGCTCAGGTTGGCCCAGGCATTGCCCGCCGCCTCGGAATCCCGCAAATAACCTACACCTGCCGCATTCTCGAAGTGGACGAACAAGCTGGTCGCATTGTGGCCGAGCGGCGTCTCGAAAAAGGCATTGAGACCGTCGAGGCGCCGCTGCCGTGTCTGCTCACCTGTGTGGAGCAAATAAATGAGCCACGCTACGCTTCTCTTCCCAACCTGATCCGGGCGATCCGATACCAGTGCATTGTCTGGGGCGCCATGGATTTGGAGGCCGACCCGAATCAATGCGGCCTGAAGGGCTCACCTACTGCTGTGGCCAGGGTTTTTGCCCCACCGGAGCGCGAGCCAGGCGAAATCATAGAGGGCGACGACGTAGCAGAGAAGGTAAGTGGTTTACTGGACGCGATCCAGGCACGGATACGCGAAGTAGCAACGGCGTCAGGGTAGTCCGGTAAACCTCTATCCAACTGCACCAGGGCGGAAAGAGTTTCAATGGCACGCAAACCGCGCGGAAAACTGAAGATAATCAGCGAGAAGTGCATAGGCTGCCAGCTATGCGAAGGCGCCTGCCCGGTGGATGCCATCCATGTGGTGGACGGCATCGCGCGGATTGACTACGACAAATGCATTGTCTGTGGCAAGTGCGTGCCGGTGTGCCCTACGGAATGCCTGATACTTGAGCCGCCGTCGGCTGAGGAGCTGGCCGCCTGGGAGGCAGCGAAGGCTGCTGAGGCAGCAGCGAAAGCTGCCGAGGCGCCAACCGAAGAAGCTGAAGCGGCCGCAGCAGGGGAAACTTTACCACAGGTCTCAGCGCCTGCTGCGCCTGCCCCTGCCCCCGCCGCTGCTCAGGAAGAAGACTGGGAAGCCGAGGAGCGCCGTCGTCAACAGGAGATAGCTGAACGCCTGGCCACGTACAAGGGCGTGTGGGTTTGGGTTGAGCAGCACCACGGTGAGGCCCATCCGGTTTCCTGGGAGCTTCTCGGAAAGGCCACGGAGCTTGCTGCCGCCCGCCGCCAGGAAGTGGGCGCAGTTGTGCTGGGCAACAACGTCGGGCACCTGGCCACGGACGCGGCCGAGTACGGGGCGGACGTAGTATACCTTATAGACGACCCGGTGCTTGAGGATTACCGCACGGACCCCTATACGCATGGCATTGTAGAGCTTATCCGCAAGTACAAACCCGAGATAATGCTGATGGGCGCAACCACGACAGGCCGGGACCTGGCCGGATCGGTGGCTACGGAGATAGGTACGGGCCTGACCGCCGACTGCACAGGCTTGGACATTGACGAGCTTACTGGGCTTTTGCGCCAGACCCGTCCGGCCTTCGGTGGTAACATCATGGCCACCATCCTGACGCGGGAATACAGGCCCCAGATGGCCAGCGTGCGCCCGAGAGTCATGAGGGCTCTGCCGCGCCAGCCCGGCCGCCAAGCCCGCGTCGTCCGCGAGCCCCTGGGCCTGACCGAAGAACAGGTCAGAACCAAGATACGCAAGTGGCTGCCCGACGACGAGAGCGAACTGGTGAATCTGCAGTACGCGGAAGTCATCGTCTCGGGCGGGCGCGGCCTGGGCGGCCCGGAGGGTTTCAAGCTCCTGGCCGAGCTGGCAGAGGTGCTTGGAGGCGTAGTTGGCGCGTCGCGCGGCGCTGTGGATGCTGGCTGGATTGACCATGCCCACCAGGTGGGGCAGACCGGCACCACTGTCCGCCCACGCCTCTATATTGCCTGCGGCATCTCCGGCGCCATCCAGCACCGCGTCGGCATGGAACATTCCGACATCATCGTGGCCATCAATATTGACCCAAACGCCCGCATTTTCCAGATAGCCGACTATGCCATCGTCGGCAACCTTTATGAAGTGGTGCCTGAGCTTATCCGTCAGGCCAGGGAGCGTAACTTCCGCGAAGTGCTGATGGGGCTGGCGTAGAGTCTCACACCCGGCTACGACATGGCGACAGGCAGGTAGAGCGATGGCCAGCCAGGAGAAAACCGAAAGTACGCCAGGGGCCTCTGGGAGGCTTGAGTTTGACGTAATCGTGGTGGGAGGAGGATGTGCGGGTCTTGCCGCCGCCACGGTTTGTGCGCGGGCTGGCCTGAACACGATTTGCATTGAGCGCGGCAAGCCCGGGGCCAAGAACGTAATGGGCGGTGTCCTTTACACCCAGCCCACTGCTTCCGTTTACCCGGAGTTCTGGCGCGAGGCACCGCTTGAGCGGCCGGTGGTCGAGCAGAATCTGTGGATTTTGCTCGCCGATTCAGTCGTAAAGCTTGGGTACCGCAGCCGGCAGTTTGCCCAGGAACCACCCAATGCGTTTACAGTGCTGCGGGCACGACTGGACCCGTGGTTTGCCAAAAAGGCCGCTGAGGCCGGCGCGCTGATTGTGCCCAACACGAAAGTAGAGGAAGTGTTGACCGACCGGGGCCGCGTCATCGGCGTGCGCACGGGCCGGCCCGAAGGCGAAGTCTATGCC
>JANZZA010000674.1 GCA_026419655.1 Armatimonadota bacterium
AGGCGGGCGGCACACGCCTTTCTTTGATGGGTACCGGCCGCAGTTTTACTTCCGCACCACGGACGTTACTGGCACAGTGCACCTGCCCGAGGACGTGAAGATGGTGATGCCTGGAGACAACGTGCGGCTGCTGGTGGAGCTTCTAAAGCCCATCGCCATGGACCAGGGGCTCCGGTTTGCCATCCGCGAGGGTGGCCATACCGTCGGCGCCGGCGTCGTCACCAAGATTATCGAGTAACAAGGAAGTCGTCGCCGGACTGTGGAGTGATCAGGAGCGGCAGGGAGCGAGACGGTCATGCCCAGGGGCAACAGGATCCGTATCAGGCTTCAAGCCTTCGACCACGAAGTGCTGGACAGGGAAGCGCGCAAGATCGTGCAGACGGCGGAGCGGACGGGAGCGCGGGTGGCTGGACCGATTCCGCTGCCGACAAAGAAAAACGTGTGCTGCATCGTACGGCCCACGGCTCTTGGCCGGAGCTCGCGTACGATGGAGCACTACGAAATTCGCGTGCACAAGCGCTTGATTGACATACTTGACTCAACGTCGCGGACAGTAGATGCCTTGATGAAGCTCGACCTAGCCAGTGGAGTGGACGTAGCCATAAAGACGGGTGGATAGGCGTGCGGGTGTTTGGCAGAAGGTCAGATGTGTATTGAGTGGTGAAGGCAATGGCAGCTGGGCTGTTGGGCAGGAAAGTGGGAATGACACGGGTCTTTGACGACCGCGGTCGGGCCGTCGGTGTCACGGTGATTCAGGCCGGGCCGTGCGTAGTCGTCCAGTGCAAAACGAAGGACAGGGACGGCTACGAGGCAATACAGGTGGGCTATGAAGAGGTGCCGCTGCGTCGGAGCAACCAGCCTATGACCGGCCATTTCAGGGAACACGGGATAGCTGTCCCGCGGCGCTATCTGCGAGAGTTCCGGTTGGGTGAAGGTGAGGAGTACCGCGAGGGACAGGAGCTCACGGTGGAGCTTTTCCAGGTGGGACAGAAGATTCACGTCACCGGGCGGTCAAAGGGGCGGGGTTTTGCAGGCGTCATCAAGCGCCATGGTTTCCGGGGTGGACCGGCCAGCCACGGCTCAAAAGTCCATCGCTCGCCTATGTCCGCCGGCTCCACCGACGCTGCCCGCGTGTTTCCTGGCAAGCGATCGCCTGGGCATTACGGGCACGAAACCATCACCGTCAAGAACCTTACGGTGGTCGGGGTGGACGCAGAGAACAACTTATTAGTGGTCAAGGGCGCCGTTCCGGGTCCGCGAGGCGGGCTGGTAATCGTGCGTCCGGCCGCCAGGTAGCTGGGGGAAGTGGTTATGGCGCAGTTGGTTGTGCGAAACATGAGAGGCGAGCGTGTCGGAGAGGTCGAGGTCAGCGACGGGGTCTTTGGCGTGCCTCTTAATCCAGACCTGGTCCACCAGGCCCTATGCGTGGTGGAGGGCCGTCGGCACGTAGGCCGGCATCGTGCCCTCAGTCGCGGCGAGATAGACCTGAGCAAGTCCAAGTGGTATCGCCAGAAGGGGCTTGGGCGGGCGCGGCACGGGTCCAGGTCGGCTGCTCAGTTCGTGGGTGGCTATAAGGCCATGGGGCCCTCGGGGCTTAAGCACGTCCCGCGTATACCCAAGAAAATGGCGCGCAAGGCGCTCCTGTCGGCCCTTTCTGAGCAGGTGCGTGATGGCGTTGTGAGCGTGGTTGATGGTCTTCACCTGGAAACCGTGAGCACTAAGATCGTGGCGGAGGCTCTGAAAGCTCTGGGGGCTTCAGGGCGTGTTTTGCTGTTGCTTTCACCGGAGGAGTTTAGCGACGAGACGTTGTACCTTAGCTGCCGCAACATTCCCGGTCTCGTACGGAGAGAGGTCCCGCACTTTTCAGTGCGGGACGTGCTTTGGGCTTCGCACTTGCTTATCACCAGAGCCGCGCTTGAGGCACTGGAGGCTCTAGGGGCGGAGGGATAGGGTCATGCTGCCCCCTCAGCAAACCGAACATTACCGCAGCATACTCATCCGGCCCGTCGTGACCGAGAAGAGTATGCGACTGATTGACCAGGCCAACCAGTACACATTCGAGGTCAAGCGCGGCACCAGCAAGGTCGAGATACGACGGGCTGTGGAAGCCTTGTATGGTGTCCGGGTGCTGAGCGTGAGGACCATTTCGGTGGCGGGTAAGAAACGTCGGATGGGCTACCGCTACCCGGAGGGCCGGACGGCGTCGTGGAAAAAGGCCATTGTGACATTGGCCCCCGGTGACCGGATAGACGTGGTAGAGCGTGGTTAGCGGAGGAAGATGACGCATGCCGGTAAAGAGCCATAAGCCAACATCGGCGGGAACACGGGTTTACGTGAGCCTGGATTATTCGGGCCTGGACGATAAGGAACCGGAGCGCGGCCTTGTCGTGACCAAGAATCGGTCCGCTGGGCGAAACAACCAGGGGCGCGTTACGGTGCGGCACCGAGGTGGGGGCAGCCGAAAGAAGGTTCGCTTAGTGGACTTCCGTCGCGACAAGGATGGAGTACCAGCGAAGGTGGCTGCCCTGGAGTACGACCCTAACCGCTCGGCTTTCATCGCGTTGCTGCACTACGCCGACGGTGAGAAGCGCTATATCCTGGCGCCGGAAGGCCTGCAGAAGGGGCAGACGGTCATCAGTGGACCCGATGCTCCGGTACGGGTGGGCAATGCCCTGCCAATAGAGCGTATCCCCTTGGGCACCGAGGTACACAACGTTGAGCTTCAACCGGGCAAGGGGGGCCAGTTGGTGCGGTCAGCGGGAGCGTCGGCCCAGATAATCGCTAAGCAGGGGCGCTACGCTCACGTCCGGCTGCCGTCGGGGGAGGTGCGGTTGGTGAGTGTGAAGTGCAAGGCGACCATCGGGACAGTCAGCAACGCCGACCACAAAAACATTGCCCTGGGCAAGGCGGGGCGCAAGCGATGGCGGGGGTGGAGGCCCACGGTGCGGGGGTCTGCCATGGGTTCGCATGACCATCCTCACGGCGGCGGGGAGGGCAAGGCTCCTATCGGCCACGACGCTCCTCGCAGCCCCTGGGGTTGGAAGACTTTGGGTGTCAAAACCCGCAAGAAGCGCAAGCCTTCTTCGCGGTTCATCGTGCGGAGCCGCCACGAGAGCAAAAAGCGGCGGTAGTTTGTCAGGAGGCTGGTGGGCCAATGGCGCGTTCCAAAAAGAAGCCACCCTACTGCGAGCCGAAGCTCCTGCGGCGTATCGAAGAGATGAACGCCACCGGACAGCGGCGGCCGTTACGCACGTGGTCGCGCGATTCAACCATCTACCCTGAGATGGTTGGCCACACTATTGCGGTGCACGATGGTCGCAGGCACGTGCCGGTATACATCACCGAGAACATGGTTGGGCACAAGCTGGGAGAATTCGCGCCCACGCGGACCTTTCGCGGCTTTAAAGCGAAGAGCGAGCGGACTACGAGGGGTAAATAGGCGGGGAGTGCACAATGGAAGTACGCGCGTTGCACAAGTGGGTACGCATTAGTCCGTCGAAAGTTCGGCGGTATTGTGACCTGGTGCGGGGTAAACGGGTGGCCGAGGCCCTCAGGCTGCTTGAGGTTGAGCCCAGTCCATCTGCCCGGGAACTGCTGCGGGCGCTAAGGTCGGCCGTGGCCAATGCTGAGAATAATGCCGGGGCAGACAGCGACGAGCTTACGGTCAAGGAAGTCGTGGCCACGGACGCTATACGCTTGCGGCGGCTGCTGCCGAGGGCCCGCGGCCGTGCTGAAGTGCTCCGCAAGCGCTCATGTCATATTACTGTCGTAGTCACTGATGAGCAGGAGGAGGCAGGCTAGGCCGGCGCCGGCTGCCAGGTAGGCCAAGATACGCCAAGGGGGACACGGCATGGGTCAAAAGGTTCATCCCTATGGCTTCCGCCTGGGAATCATCCGACAAGCACGCGGGCGATGGTTCGCCGTGGGCCGTCGGTTTACTGATTGGCTCGTTGAGGACCTGAAGCTACGGCGCGAGCTGCGTCAGGCTCACAGGAATGCGGCCATCTCCGACGTGGTCATAGACCGCACGCCTGACAGTGTGACTGTGACCATCGTTACGGCTAAGCCAGGCGTCATTATCGGCCGGGGTGGCCGCGACGTGGAGGCTCTTCGCGAACGACTGGAGAAGCGATTTGGGAAACGCACCCGTGTGAACGTTGAGGAGGCGCGCGACCCGGACCTGGACGCTCAGCTCGTTGCCACCAGCATAGCATCGCAGATCGAGCGGCGTGTTTCACACCGGTGGGCAATGCGCCAGGCTCTAGAGCGGGCCATGCGTCTTGGGGCCAAGGGATGTCGAATAAAGGTTGCAGGGCGCCTGGGCGGGGTTGAGATAGCGCGCACCGAATCCATCGGGCCTGTGGGCCGCGTGCCTTTGAGTACGCTGCGGGCCGACATTGACTACGGCCTGGACGTGGCCCACACAACTTACGGACCGATAGGCGTGAAAGTTTGGATATATCGTGGCGATGTGCTGCCGACGAAGCGGGTACGTTACGAGGAAGAGGCAGAAGCTGAGCTGGTTGCTGAGATTGCTGAGGCGCAGCGCCAGCTTCACGGCGACGAGATTTTGCCTGGGGTGACCGCGGAGCGGCCTCCGGCACCAGTGGCTCCGGAGGTGCCCCGGGCCGCCGGGCCGTCCACCGGTGCGGAGCCCCCCGGCGTTGTGGAGCCGCCGGTTTTCGTTGCCCCACCGCCACAACCGGTCGTCTTCGAGACCACGCCCGATGAGTCGCTGGTGGCCGACCTGATGGATGAAGAACCGCTGGCCGCGGCGATCGAGGCGGCTGAGGAGCCGAAGGAGACCTTGTCAGAAGATCAGGCACAGGCCGAGGAGCAGGAGGCTCCAGAGGCTCCTGGAGGGGATGATGAGGATGTTGATGCCTAGACGAACGAAGCACCGCAAGGTTCACCGAGGGCGCATGAAGGGCCTTGCTTGCCGCGGGAACGAACTTGACTTTGGAGACTTTGGGCTACAGGCACTGGAGCCCTGCTGGCTCACGGCGCGGCAAATAGAGGCTGCCCGCGTCGCCATAACCCGCACTGCCAAGCGTGGCGGTAAACTCTGGATAAGGGTTTTTCCGGACAAACCCTACACCAAGAAGCCGCCCGAAACGCGCATGGGCAAGGGAAAGGGGTCAGTGGAGTACTACGTGGCCGTGGTTCGGCCAGGGCAGGTTATCTTCGAGCTGGCTGGCGTGCCCCGGGAGTTAGCGGTGGAGGCTATCCGGCTGGCTGGCCACAAGTTGCCCGTGAAAACGAGGTTCGTGGAGCGGGAGGAAGTGACCCATGGCTGATGACGCCAAGTCCACCACAGATTTTCTCGACCAAATAAGAAGCGCGACCCACGCGGAACTTCTGGAGCGTCTGCGGCACATCAACGAAGCTCTGGCGAATTTGCGGTTCCGTCTCGCCTATGGACAGATTGAGGACCCGAAACGCATCCGCAAGTACAAGAAGGCCATAGCGCGGATAAAGACTGAGCTTCGGGCGCGAGAGTTGGGACTTCGTGCGCCAACTACGCCAGGGCGAAGCTGACCCGGGCAAGGTGAGGGCTGAAGATGACGACGGAGCGCAGAGGACTACGCAAGACCCGTGAAGGGGTCGTTGTTAGCGACCGGATGGACAAGACGGTCGTGGTGATGGTGGAGCGTTTAGTGCGGCATCCGCTCTATGGACGCGTGATGCGTCGGCGCAAGAAATACGCGGCGCACGATGAGAATAATGAGTGTCGGGTAGGCGATTTGGTGCGCATTGTGGAGTGCCGGCCCATCAGCGCGACGAAGTCGTGGCGGGTGGTTGAAATCTTGCACAGAGCCGAGGCGGCGGATGTAGCCGCTGAGGTCCTCAAACCCGGCGTTGAGGTCACTAAAGAAGTAGAAGAGATCACAGGTGAGGCAGCCGAGGGCGACGTTGCAGAACAGGCAGAGTCGTCTTTGGCGGCCGAGGCCGTAGAGCAGGAGGACGAGGGTGCCTCCCCACAGGACTGAACAAATAAGGAATCTAGCTTTTGTTGGACACAGGGGCTGCGGCAAGACGAGCCTCGCGGAGGCCCTTTTATACCATACGGGTGTCATCTCGCGCATGGGCAGCGTCGAGCAAGGCAACACCGTCTGCGACGCCGACCCAGAAGAGGCCGAGCGCGGCATTTCCATAATGACGGCTCTTTGCAGTGCGGAACACCGGGGCCATAAAGTGAACATCCTAGACACTCCCGGCTACGCAGAGTTTGTAGCTGAGGTCGCTTATGCTATCTGGGTGGCGGACATTGTGGGCCTCGTTTTGGATGCTTCCGCCGGCGTCGAGGTTCATACGCGGAAGGTTTATGCCATGGCGCGGGAGCGTGGCTTGCCGATCGTCGCCATTGTCAACAAGATGGACAAGGAGCGAGCTGACTTTTCAGGCTGCCTCCAGGCGATGAAGGAGTCCCTGCCGGGGTGCAGGCCAGTGAGTCTGCAAGTGCCGATTGGGGCCGAGGCCGGCTTCAAAGGCGTGGTAGACCTTCTCGGCATGCAGGCCGTCACCGGCGCTGGTCGGGACGCAAAGGCTGGTCCCGTCCCGCCTGAACTTGCCGACGAGGTTGCTGCTGCTCGTATTGCTCTCATAGAGGCTGTCGTCGAGACCGACGATGCGCTCATGGAGAAGTACCTCGGCGATGAGGAGATAAGCACCGATGAGCTGCTGGCAGCGCTGCGAAACGGGGTGATGGCGGGCACGCTTGTCCCCGTGGTATGTTGCGCGGCGACGGCGGAGATTGGGACGATTCCTTTGCTGGACGCGGTGATTGACGTCTACCCCCACCCCGGCCAGATGCCTGCGTGGAAGGGTTACGCTGGCGGTAGTGTGAGTGAAGAACAGCTTACAGATCCTGGCGGAGTGCGCGTTGGCACCTTGCCGGCGCGGGGCCAGCAGGGTGGTGAGGAGCGGCCGGCCGACCCCGAGGCTCCCTTCTCGGCCTTTATTTTCAAGACCTTGACCGACCCGTACGTTGGCCGGATTAGCTTCCTGCGAGTGGTGTCGGGTATGGCCCGTAGCGATGCGGCGGTAGTGGTTGGGAATACGGGTGGGCGCGAGAAGATGTCTGGCCTTGCTCTGCCGCAAGGGCGCAAGACAACACAGACAGGCGAGCTGTGGCCTGGGGACCTTGGGTGCGTGACGCGCCTTGACAGTGCCAAGACCGGCGATACGCTCTGCGACCCCAAGGCGACGGTGGTTTTCCCCAAGCCCTGGCTGCCCCAACCCATGCATTCCTTAGCGGCTCGCGGCGAGACGCGCCAGGACGAAGACAAGCTGGGCCCTGCTCTTGAGCGTGCCGCTGATGAAGACGTCGGTTTCCGGTACGAGCGCAGTGAGGACACAGGCGAGCTAGTGGTCTCGGGCATGGGGCCTCTGCACCTGGAGACCGTAATCTCGCGCATTAGTCGCCAGATGGGCGTCAAGGTACAGACCACAGAGCCGAAGATTCCCTACCGCGAGAGTATAACTAAGAAGGTGCGAGTTCACGGCCGGCACAAGAAACAGACCGGTGGGCGAGGGCAGTTCGGTGACGTATGGATACAGGTGGAGCCACTTGAGCGTGGCTTGGGTTTTGAATTTGTAAACGCCATAGTCGGCGGTGCTATTCCGGCTAGCTTTATACCGTCGGTTGAAAAAGGCTGCCGCGCGGCCATGGCCAAGGGCGTGCTGGCGGGCTATCCCGTGGTGGACGTGCGGGTGACGCTCGACGACGGTCAGACCCACCCGGTGGACAGCTCCGACATTGCCTTCCAGTTGGCAGGCCAGATCGCTATGCGCGAGGCTTTGGCGCAGGCTGGTCCGATCTTACTCGAGCCCATTATGAAGGTGGAAATAACTGCGCCGGACACCCTCACCGGCGACATGGTTTCGGACCTCAACGGCCGCCGGGCCCGCATTCAAGGCATGGAGCAGGTCGGCGGCGGGATGACGCTGGTGCGCGCGCTAGTGCCGCTGGCTGAAATGCTACGCTATTCGGCCGACTTGCGCTCGATGACCCAGGGCCGCGCCAGCTACACGATGGAGTTTTCGCATTATGAGCCCGTGCCCCAGCACCTGGCCGAGCAGATAATCGCTCGGGCGAAGGCGGAGCAGGGGGAAGGGGAGTCCTGAGTGGGCGCGGCCCAAGGATGCCTGCCGGCGTGGCGCAGCGAAGCAGGGGTAATAGCGATGATTCAGGCGCAAACACGGCTTAAGGTTGCTGATAACACAGGAGTTCAGGAAATCATGTGCATCCGCGTGGTTGGGCGCGGCGGCACCACGACCTATGGCTCTCTTGGGGATCAGATTGTTGCTTCCGCCAAGCAGGTGACGCCCCAGAGCCAGATACCTAAGGGCAGCGTGGTGCGGGCGGTGATCGTGCGGTGCCGCAAGACTGTTAACCGCCCGGATGGAACCAGCGTGCGTTTCGACGATAACGCGGCTGTGTTGATTGATAACGCTGGCAACCCGCGGGGCACGCGCGTGTTCGGCCCTGTGGCCAGGGAACTGCGGGAAAAGCAGTACATGAAGATAGTGTCCCTGGCTCCGGAAGTGGTGTAGAGCAGGAGAGTGGACATCATGGCGCGGGCTACGGCTAGAGGCGAGCGCAAGCGCATTAAGCCGCATCTTAAGCGGGGCGACCTGGTGATGGTAATTGCCGGCAAGGAGTTTCTGGGCCGGGCGACGCCTCGCCGCGGGCGCATCATAAAGGTGCTGGCCGCCAAGGGTAAGGTCACGGTGGAGGGCATAAATGTGGTAAAGAAGGCGGTGCGGCAGACTTCGAAGGTGCGGCAGGCAGGCATCATAGACATGCCGGCCCCGATAGACATTTCCAATGTCATGCTGGTATGTCCGGCATGCGACGCTCCCACGCGGGTGGCCATGCGCGTGCGCCCTGATGGGCGCAAGGTGCGCGTGTGCCGCCGCTGCAAGCAGGACATTGACGAGTAATCAGCGCGGTTGGCGAAGGTGGTTGCAAAGCTTATGGCGCAGGCGGATACAACTTACGTTCCTCGGCTTAAGAAACGCTACGAAGAGGAAGTCCGGCCAGCCCTGATGGAGCGGTTTGGTTACGACAACGTCATGCGTGCGCCCAGGCTGGTGAAGGTGTGCATTAACATGGGCGTCGGCAAGGCCAAAGAGGACTTCCAGACGCTGGAGAACGCTGTCAAGGAAGTGGCTCAGATAGTGGGCCAGCGTCCGGTTATCACACGGGCCAAGAAGTCCATATCGGCCTTTGGGGTGCGCAAGGGCATGCCGGTGGGGCTTCGGGTGACGCTGCGGGGCAGGCGCATGTGGGAGTTTCTTGACCGGCTTTTCAATCTGGCGCTCCCGCGCATTCGAGACTTTCGGGGACTCTCCCGTGACGGTTTTGACGGCCGCGGCAACTACACTTTCGGCATTAGCGACCACCTCATCTTTCCGGAGCTTAGTTATGACGACGTGGAGCGCCAGCGCGGTATGGACATAACAATCGTGACGACCGCGCCGACGGACGAGGAAGCCATGGCCTTGCTCGAGGGCATTGGCATACCGTTGGCGCGCGAGTAGAAGGGGTTTCCAGGAGGGCAAGCGGGACCGTGGCAAAACGATCCTGGATTGTCAAACAGCAAAGAGAGCCCAAATTCAGAGTGCGCAGGTACAACCGTTGTGCCCTTTGTGGCCGGCGGCGCGGCTATATGCGACGGTTCGGCGTCTGCCGCATTTGTTTTCGTGAGAATGCCCTGGCGGGCAACATTCCTGGAGTTCGGAAGGCGAGCTGGTAGACCATGCCGAACGGAACTGCCACCCAGAACATCCAGCAGCCGGCGTCCGGCGTCGGCAAGTCTGCGGGGGCTTTGAACGATCCTATCGGCGACATGCTGACCCGCATCCGCAATGCGGTGATGGCTCGTCACAGCAACGTACGAGTGCCTGTCTCCAAGATAAAGATAGAAATCGCCAAGATACTTCACGACGAGGGCTACATTCGCGGCTTCCAGTTGGTGGCCAAGGGGCGTGAGATGCGCATCCGCCTTAAGTACGACGAAAACAATGAGCCGGTGCTGCAGGGCCTGAAGCGGGTGAGCAAGCCGGGCCAGCGGGTATACGTTGGCCACGATGAACTACCGAGAGTACTCTCGGGGCTGGGTGTGGCCATTCTTTCTACTGACCAAGGGGTCATGACCGCACGTGAGGCGAAGCGCCGCAAACTTGGCGGCGAGGTATTGGCCTACGTGTGGTAAGTGGGGGCATCAGCGATGTCGCGCGTTGGACGACGACCAATACCGATACCGCCGGGCGTCAAGGTGACCGTGGAAGCGGGCAACGTGGTGCGCGTGGCATCCGGCAAGAAAGAGCTTGTCTTTACAGCGCACCCGGACATCACGGTGCGCGTTGAGGATGGCCAGGTGATGGTTGAGCGCCCGAGCGACCGGAAGTTTCATCGTCAGCTTCACGGGACCACGCGTGCCCTCCTTGCCAACATGATTCAGGGCGTGGCCCAAGGCTTTGAAAAGGTGCTCGAGCTTCATGGCCTGGGCTACCGCGCCGACATGCGTGGCAAGTCCCTGGTCATGCAGTTGGGCTTTGCCCACGAGGTAGTCTACACACCCACTCACGACGTGGAGATTTCTGTCGAGGGACAGAGGCCAATCCTCATTCGTGTCCGGGGGTCTGACAAGCAGCAGGTGGGACAGGTAGCGGCGGAAATCCGTCGTCTTCGCCCTGTGGAGCCTTACAAGGGTAAGGGACTGCGCTATCAGGGCGAGAAGGTTCGGCTGAAGCCTGGAAAGGCCGGGCGAGCTGCCAAGTAGTGTCGAGGTACTTCACGTGAGGTGTTCAGCGGTGGGCATCGAAAAAGACCGCAAGGCGGCCAGAAAGCGCAGGCACGCTCACGTGCGCAAGCACGTCGAAGGGCGTCCTGAGCGCCCGCGGCTTTGCGTTACCAAGACCTGCAAGCACATCTATGCCCAGGTGATTGATGATTGGGCCGGGCGCACTCTTGCCATGGCCTGTACGCTCGATAAGGGCGTGCGTGAGCAGCTAAATGGGGCGTCCGCAAAATCCTGCGACGCGGCGAGAGTGGTAGGGCGAGTGCTCGCTGAGCGGGCCAAAGCCGCAGGTATCACCGCCGTGGTCTTTGACCGTGGTGGTTGGCCGTACCACGGCCGCGTGAAGGCTTTGGCCGAGGGCGCCCGGGAAGGCGGCCTGGAGTTTTAGTGGGGAGAGCTGTGGCCATGACCGACAGGAAGATCAAGATTACCCTATGCCGCAGCCTCATCGGTTGCCACGTGAAGCGGCGCCGGACCATCCGCGCCCTGGGGCTGCGGCGCGTCAACGATACTGTCATCCAGCCGGATAATCCGTCCATCCGCGGTATGCTGCGAATGGTGGCGGACCTGGTTAAGGTGGAGCCGGCGGAGGGAGCGTGAGGGAGCAGCCATGCGACTGAGCGAAGTGCAGCCTAATCCGGGTCGGGTGAAGGAGCGCAAGCGGGTAGGCCGGGGCCATTCTGCCGGCGGCGGCAAGACTGCTGGGCGCGGCATGAAGGGCGAGAAAGCCCGCGATACGGTCAAGCCAGGGTTTGCAGGCCGGAACGTTCCCTTGGCCCGGCGCCTGCCTAAGAAGCGCGGGCAGTCCAACAAGGCCCATAACATAGGCATCTTCCGCCGGGAGTATGTCGTCGTCAACGTCGGCTCTCTGGAGCGCTTCGCCGACGACACTGTCATTACTCCGGAGCTGCTTCTTCAGGAGCGCGTAGTGCGTGACCTGCACGACGGCCTTAAAGTGCTGGGTGACGGGGAATTGACGCGGCGGTTGCGCGTGCAGGCACACGCCTTCAGCGAGTCGGCGCGCCAGAAAATAGAGGCCGCCGGTGGCACGGCCGAGGTGATTGGCGCATGAAACAGCGCCTGGCCGGCCTCGTGACGGCCCTCAGGGTGCCAGAAATCCGGCGCCGCATCTTCTTTGTGATGTGGATGTTTGCGGTTTACGTGGCTTGCGCTCACGTGCCGCTGCCGGGCGTTGACAAGGAGGCCATTGATCGGCTGTTCCAGCGAGGGGCAGGGCTCGGTGACATCCTGGACACCTTTGCCGGGGGATCGCTGAGACGTTTCTCGGTGCTGGCCCTGGGCATTATGCCCTACATCAATGCTTCGATTATCTTCCAGCTACTGGTCATGGCCGTGCCGGCGCTGGAAAAAATCTCGAAAGAGGAAGACGGCCCAAAGAAGATTGCTCAGTGGACTAAGTACTGGACGATACCTTTGGCGGCGCTTCAGGCGGCAGGCATGATTGGATGGTTTGGCGGCATGGGGGCCTTCACGGGCGGCCTTGGTGTGCGGCTGTTTGATATCGCCATGATGACGTCCGGGACCATGTTTCTAATGTGGCTGGGCGAGATGATTTCCGAGCGCGGCATTGGCCAGGGCATTTCCTTGATCATCTTTGCCGGCATCATGACCCGCATGCCTACCGACGTTGCTCGCACCATCATGCTCTGGCGCGGCGGCGAGTTTGGCCTGACCAACATCGTCTTCTTGCTGGTATTTTTCCTTGCTACTGTCTATCTTATCGTTCTCGTCCAGCAAGCGCAGCGGAAGATACCTGTCCAGTATGCAAAGCGCATCCGCGGCGGCAAGATTTACGGCGGCGGCTCGACTTTCCTGCCCCTGCGCGTAAACCAGGCTGGGGTCATTCCGATTATTTTCGCTATATCGGTTGCCATGTTCCCTGCCACGCTGGCCCAGCTTTTCGGGTCGCCAGCAATGATTCAGGCTATCTCCCGCCTCGGCGTCTCGGAAAACGTCGTGCGGAACGCCATACTTTCAATCGTCGAGTACACCACCCCAGGAGCTAACTTCTTTGCCACCGCACTTTATTTTGTGCTCGTCGTTGTTTTCACGTACTTCTACACCGCGGTTACCTTCAACCCAGAGCAGATTGCGGAGAACCTGCAAAAAAATGGCGGTGCCATACCCGGGATCCGGCCCGGCGAGCGCACGCGCGACTATCTAGACCGCATTCTATATCGTATTACGCTTATAGGGGCCATTTTCCTGGGCTTCATCGCGGTGATTGAGTTTTACGTCGGGCCGATAACGGGCGTGACGACTTTCACCCTGGTCGGTGGCACGTCCCTACTGATCGTGGTCGGTGTGGCTCTCGACACTATGCAGCAAATTGAGGCCCAGCTCCTGATGCGGCACATGCGGGGGTTCTTGGTCTAGTGCAACAGACAGCAAAGGCGGCCACAGTACCCGTTATCGTGTTGCTTGGAGCTCCCGGCGCTGGCAAGGGCACTCAGGCCCAGCGGCTCGTGGAACGCTACGGAATGGTTCACGTCTCGACAGGGGACATGCTGCGTGCTGCGGTGGCTGCCGGGACCGAGCTGGGCCGCCTGGCCAAGCAGTATATGGACGCGGGCGCCCTTGTCCCGGACGAGGTGGTTATCGGCATAGTCCGCGAGCGGCTGATGTCAGCCGACGTCCAGGAGCGAGGAGTTTTGCTGGACGGCTTTCCGCGGACGCTGGCACAGGCGGAGGCCCTGGCCGAGGTCTTGCCGGGGGTGAACTTGCCCTCGCCGACGGTCGTCGATTTGAAGGTCAGCGACGACGAGCTGGTGGAGCGGCTTTCCACGCGTCGGATGTGTCGGTCTTGCGGTGCCATCTATAATCTGCGCTACGACGGCCTGGACGTGGGTGACGCCTGCCCGAAATGCGGGGGCGAAGTCTATCAGCGTGATGATGACAAACCTGAGGCCATTCGCGAGCGGCTGCGCGTGTATCATGCACAGACTGCGCCGCTGATTGAATACTACAGGCAGCGGGGCCAGTTGGTTGAGGTGGAAGCTAGTGGGACACCGGAGGAGGTCGGCGAGGTAGTGATGGCTGCGCTGGTGCGCCCAGTGGGTGGCTGAAGAATCATGACCGTGCGGCGGCCGCCCAAAGTGGGGCGCAAGACACCGGCCGAGCTTGAGCTGATGAGGCGAGCGGGGGAGATTATCGAGCGAACCCTGGAAGTCTTGAGACAAGCAATGCAGCCCGGCGTCACCACCGCGGAACTGGACAAGCTGGCTGAGGACGAAATACGTGGGGCCGGTGCGATGCCGTCGTTTAAGGGGTATAACGGGTATCCGGCTACGATATGCGTGGAGATCGAAGACGTGGTGGTTCACGGCATTCCCGGGTCCCAGCGGCTTGAGACGGGCACTATCGTGGGCATTGACGTTGGCTGCGTCTTCGAAGGCTGGCACGCTGACGCTGCCTTCACAGTGGCTATTGGGGAAGTAGACGACTTACGGCGCCGCCTGCTGGATACTGCCTACAGGTGTCTCGAAGCGGGGGTGGCAGCAGCGCAGCCTGGTCGTCGGGTGGCTGATGTGTCCTCAGCCATTCAGCGCGTGGCTGAAGCAGAGGGTTTCAGTGTAGTGCGGGTGCTGGTGGGACATGGCATTGGCCGGCAGATGCATGAGCCGCCGCAAGTGCCTAACTACTACGCGCCCGGCGAGCTGGCGGACTATGAGGTGTTGCTCAGGCCCGGGATGACCCTGGCCATAGAGCCCATGATTGCTGCCGGCACGTGGCAGGTGGTCGTTGACCCGGACGGGTGGACGACCCGCACAGCAGACGGTAGTCCGTCGGCTCACTTCGAGCATACCATAGCTGTAGGCCGGCGTGCAGCTGAGATACTTGCGCGGGGCATCTAGGTCTCCGCGTGCGCAACAGAGCCATGGGCGCCAAGAAACGCAAAGGAGCTGCGCAAACGGGTGAGGACCGGCTCAGGACACTCACCGTGCTTGGCACTATTGTCGAGAAGCTGCCCAATGCTATGTTCCGTGTGGAACTGGAGAACGGGCACCAGGTCCTGGCTCACGTGTCCGGCAAGATGCGAGAACGGTCTATCCGCATTATGGCTGGCGACCGGGTGACGGTGGAGCTGCCGGTGGATGATGTCCACCGCGGCCGAATCGTCTGGCTGCACAAGAAGGTATAGGGCTGCAATGCAGAGTGGGTGAGAGGCGATGAAGGTCAGACCGTCGGTGAAGAAGCGTTGCGAGAAGTGCAAGATAATCCGCCGCCATGGCGTTGTGCGGGTAATCTGCGAGAACCCGCGGCACAAGCAACGTCAGGGCTAAGGAGGGGGACCCGTGCCAAGAATAGCCGGCGTTGACTTGCCGCGAGATAAGCGCATTGACATCGCGCTGACTTACATTTACGGGATAGGCCGCAGCAGCGCGGCTAAGATTGTTGCCCAGGCTGGGGTGGACCCGGCCAAGCGGATGCGCGACATCACCGAGGAAGAAGCGGCGCGTCTGCGGGAGATCATTGAGCGCGAGTACACCATTGAGGGCGACCTGCGTCGCGAGGTGCAGAGCAACATCCAGCGCCTGGTCGAGATAGGCACCTACCGTGGTCTGCGGCACCGACGCGGCTTGCCTGTCCGCGGCCAGCGCACTCGGACCAACGCGCGCACCCGTAAGGGTCGGCGCAAGACCGTGAAGGGCCGCAAGCGCGGCGCCCATGGCAAGTAGTATCTCATGGTTTGGCCTGAGATTAGTCGAGGAGGACCTTTATGCGCAGGGGACGAGGAAGACCGCAGCAGGCCAGGCGTGCCAAAGTCACTCGCCAGGTGCCCTACGGCCATGCCCATATCAAGTCAACTTTCAATAATACCATCGTGTCCATCACGGACCCGGCTGGCAACGTCATCGCATGGGCCAGTGGGGGCACGGTAGGTTTCCAGAACACGCGCAAGGGTACGCCTTTCGCGGCGCAATTAGCGGCGGAGCAGGCTGCCAGTCGTGCAGCCGAGTATGGCATGAAGCGTGTGGATGTCTTTGTCAAGGGCCCCGGCCAGGGCCGTGAGACTGCTATTCGTGCCCTGGCTGCAGCGGGGCTCGAAGTCGGCGAGATTAAGGACGTCACGCCTATCCCACATGATGGCTGTCGGCCGAAGAAGCGCCGGCGGGTCTAGGGCCTGACCGGCGCTGGAGGTGAAGGTGGAACATGGCGCGCTATACGGGACCAGTTTGCCGGATTTGCCGGCGCGAGAACAGGAAGATCTACCTCAAGGGGCGCCGATGCTTGTCGCCAAAGTGCGCGATGGAGCGGCGGCCGTATCCGCCCGGCCAGTTTGGGCCGTCCAGCCAGCGCCGCCGGCGGCGCAGCGACTATGCTCTGCAGCTTCGCAGCAAGCAGGCGTTGCGTTTTGCCTACGGCGTGCTCGAAAGCCAACTGCGCCGGTACGTGCATCAGGCCGAGCGCATGCCCGGCGTTGCCGGGGAGAACTTGCTGCGGCTGCTTGAGACCCGCCTGGACAACGTGGTCTACCGTGCCGGTTTCGCCCTCAGCCGCCGGCAGGCCCGACAGCTTGTCCGCCACCGCCACATCGAGGTCAATGGCCGTATAGTGGATATTCCCAGCTATCGTGTGCGGCCGGGGGACGTCATACGCGTGTGCCAAAACAGCAAAAACCTCTTGCCCGTCGCGGAGGCTGTACAGGCAGGGTTCTCGCGCCCGCCGCGATGGTTGCAGGTGGATGTTGAGGTCCGTAGCGTAACGGTCACCGACGTGCCTAGCCGGGACGACGTCACCGATGCGCCAGCCGACGAACAGGTGGTTATGGAGTTCTACTCGCGTTAGTGTGGCTGGCGTTGGGTGGTGCTTGATGGCGGATTGCAGATAGGGGGTAGAGCAAATGATCGAGGGGACGAGCACAGAGATCAAGGTCATGGAATTGACGCCGACTTACGGCAAGTTTGCCATAGAGCCCTTGGAGCGAGGCTTCGGTCACACCTTGGGCAATGCCTTGCGGCGGACGCTTCTGGCTCACATCGAGGGCGCCGCGGTAACGGACGTCCGTATTGATGGGGCCTTGCACGAATTCGATACCCTGCCCGGCGTCATGGAAGATAACACTGAGCTGATCTTCAACCTGCGCGAGTTGGCCGTCAAGGTACACCGGCCTGATGGCCAGCCTTTGGAAGAAACCGAGCGGGAGTGGGTGTTGAGGCTGGAAGCCGAAGGGGAAGGGGAAGTTACAGGCGCTGAAGTCATCTGCCCGCCCGACGTCGAAGTGGTCAATCCTCAGGTCCATATTGCCTATTTGACCCGTCCGACGGCCAAGCTCTATGCGGAGTTGTGGGTCGAGGTCGGGAAGGGCTACCTGCCGGTGGAAGCACGGCAGCGGGGGCGCCGAGGCGCAGACGTGATACCTGTGGACGCGGCCTTCTCGCCAATCCGGCGCTGCGCCTATCACGTGGAGCCAACGCGCGTCAAGCACCGGACCGACCTG
The DNA here is from genome assembly GCA_026419655.1 of Armatimonadota bacterium. Classification (GTDB taxonomy): domain Bacteria; phylum Armatimonadota; class Zipacnadia; order Zipacnadales; family FEN-943; genus JANZZA01. The sequence continues at coordinate 17,272 of JANZZA010000674.1, forward strand.
GACCGCCTCATAATCGAGTTATGGGGCAACGGCACCATCATGCCCGACAAGGCCTTAAGCGACGCTGCTAGGCTTATCGTGGACTACCTTAAGGTATTTGTTGGTGTGGAGGTCGAAGCCGCTGTAGCCGGAGAAGTGTCTGCCGAAGAAGCCCTCCGACTGCGCGTGCTAGAATCTCCAATTGAGGATATGGACTTCTCCGTGCGTACCTACAACTGCCTTAAGAAGGCAGGGCTCCATACGTTGGGCCAGGTGATTGAGTGTACTGCCCAGGACCTGCTGGCCATTCGCAACTTCGGCGAACGGTCGCTGCAAGAGGTCATCAGCAAGCTGGCCCAGTACAACCTTAGCCTGAAGACGAGGGAAGGGGAATAAGCCAGCCGCCGCGGGGGCAGAGGCGCCCGTGGATAGAAAGCTGCTTAACCGAGTGGCGCCTGTGCGACATCGGTATTGGAGTGGTAGCTATGCGGCATCTGAAAAAGGTAGCCAAACTTAACCGGCCTGCAGACCAGCGGCGTGCGCTGTTGAGAAGCATAGTGCGTGGTCTTATTCTCAACGAATCGGTGAAAACGACGCTGGTGCGGGCTAAGGCAGCCCAGCCGCTGGCCGAGCAGTTAGTGACCTGGGCGAAGCGCGGGGACGTGCATTCACGCCGCCTTGCTCTTCGTCTTATTCCAGAACCTGACGTTATCGCCAAGCTGTTTTCCGAGATTGCGCCCCGGTTTGAGGGCCGGACTGGCGGCTATACGCAGGTGATTCGTGCGGGTCTGCGGCAGGGTGACAGTTCTGAGATGGCCGTCCTGCGGTGGACGGAATAGATGCCGTTGGGTGGCGGGGTAGGCTGTGGCGAGGCGCCACATAAGGTTGGACGTTCAGTACGACGGCACGAACTACGCGGGCTTTTGTATTCAGCCCGGCGTGCCGACCATCCAGGGCGAAATGGAGACTGCCCTGGGAAAGCTTTTAGGCGAACCTGTACATCTTGTAGCGGCGAGTCGCACCGACGCCGGTGTCCATGCCCTCGGCCAGGTGGTGGCATTCTTTACCGAGCGCCGAGTGCCGGTAGGACGTTTTCCGCAGGCGCTGAACGACTTGCTGCCGCGCGACATTGCTGTTGTGGCGGCCGCGGAGGTGCCTGAGGATTTCCATCCGCGCTTCGATGCGATAGGAAAGCTGTATACCTATCGCATACTGAACCGGCCGGTACGGTCGCCAATAATTTGCCGGTATGCGTGGCACGTGTCAGAGCCGCTCGACCTGCGCGCGATGAGGCGGGCCGCTGAGGCTTTGGTGGGGGAGAAGGATTTCGCGGCTTTTTGCGCCGCCGGTGGTGCGGCGCGGACGACTGTGCGCAATCTGTACCGGCTTGACCTGGACACGAATGCGGACGTGATCGAGCTGCGGCTGGGTGCTGACGGATTCCTTTACATGATGGCGAGGATAATCGTGGGCACGCTGGTGGAGGTAGGCCTGGGTCGGCGCCATCCGGCCGAGATGGACGAGATTCTCGCGAGCCGGGACCGCCGCCGGGCTGGTAAAACAGCACCGCCCGAGGGTTTGTGTCTGGTGCGGGTGGACTACTAAGTTTGTGGGTGTGAAGCGCGTGTCCGCGAGGAGCGCAGGAAAGGTGGCAAGGACGAGATGACGGAACTTAAGACGCGGTCGGTGAAAGAAAGCGAAATCCAGCGAGAATGGTGGCATATCAGTGCGGCTGGCCGGCCGCTGGGGCGCCTGGCAGCGCGTGTGGCAGCAGTGCTTCGCGGCAAGCATAAGCCATGTTTCACGCCTAACGTAGACTGTGGCGACTTTGTGATTGTCACAGATGCTGAAAAGGTGCTCCTTACGGGCCGTAAGATGAGACAGAAGACCTACTACCGCCACACGGGCTATCCGGGGCACCTCAAGAGCCAAACGGCCTACGAGCTTCTTGCCAGGCGGCCAGAGCGAATCATCGAAATGGCGGTAAAGGGTATGCTACCCAAGGGGCCACTTGGCAGACAGATGTTTCGCAAGCTTAAGGTCTACCGCGGACCGGAGCATCCTCATGCGGCACAGAAGCCCAAGCCTCTGGAAATCTAGGGGTGACCCTGGCAGCGATTGGTGCGGCATGGCAGAGGCTCAGTTGCATTAGGGGGAGTGAGATTTGGCGACGACAGAAAGCGTGCAAAGGTACTACGCGACGGGTAAGCGCAAGAATGCGGTGGCTCGCGTATGGCTAATGAAGGGGACCGGCCGCGTGCTCGTGAACGGTAAACCGCTGGGCGAGTATCTTGAGCGCCCGCAACTGGAG
>JANZZA010000709.1 GCA_026419655.1 Armatimonadota bacterium
GCACGTGGCGTGGGTAGCTCGAAAGGAAGCCATGCACATCTTGCGAGACAAGATGGTGCTGCGGGTAGTGCTTGTGCTACCCGTAGTTCAGTTGTTTTTCGTGGGCTATGCGGCCAGGCTGGACGTCGAGGATATTCCCACTGCCTTCTGCGACGAAGACCGCACGGCTGCCAGTCGCGGCCTTGCCCGCTGCCTGTCCAGCGCCGGGTATTTCCGTTTGGTGCCGGGTCCGGCTGACCACCGCGCCCTCCAGGCAATGCTGGACCACGGGGCAGCAAAGGTGGCTATCCTTGTGCCGCGCGGGTATGCCGCAGCGGTGGCCAGCGACCGACCGGCCGAGATAGGCGTTTTCCTGGACGGCTCGGATGCAACGACGGCACGCATTGCTGCTGGCTATCTTGAGATGGTCTTGGGTGCCGAGAACTTGCGGCTGGCCACCCAGCGCCTGGCCCGCAAGGGCCTGCCGGTCGAGCTGCCGCCAGTTGTTCTTCGCCCGTCCATCTGGTACAACCCTGCCCTTCGCAGCCGCGACTACATGGTCCCGGGCGTTGTTGGTCTCATCATCCTCGTGCTCACGCTAATGCTGTCTACGATAGCTATCGTGCGGGAGCGAGAAGCTGGGACGCTGGAGCGGCTGATCATGGCGCCGGTTTCGCCCTCGGAGCTGCTGGTAGGAAAGATGCTGCCCTACTTTGCCATTGCGACCGTGGAGGCAGCTCTCGCCCTTGCTGTGGCCCGGCTATGGTTTCACATTCCCCTGCGCGGCGAGCTGTGGTTCCTGTACTCTTCTATATTGCTTTTCGCCCTGAACACTCTCGGCCTGGGCCTGTTCATGTCGTCCCTGGCGAGCACTCAGCAACAGGCAATCCTGACTAATATCTTCGTCATTCTACCGAGTATACTCATGTCAGGCTTCATCTCGCCCATCCGCAACATGCCCGTGGTGGTGCAATGGCTTACGTATCTCATTCCCCTGCGCTATTTTCTGGAAATCGTGCGTGGGGTATGCCTCAAGGGCCTGACGCCTGTGGAAGTCTGGCCACAGTTGCTGGCCCTTGCAGGTCTCACGGTGGTCACTGTGGTCGGCGGCAGCCTGGCACTCCGCCGCGGCCTGTAAATGCCACCTAGTGAGGTCGTGGTAAATCGCGCGAGCCGTGACGCTTGGCTTGCCTTCGCCTGGCCGGACCGCTACGAGGCACAGTTCATCACCCGGGTCGCAACCTCTCGGTCTGCCGGAGCGGCTCGCAAGGGACTGTTGCAAAACGACCCGGAGTGGAATTGTTGCGGAACAGCCATTTTGGCGGCTGTCCGGCGCAGAAAGCGTCACCTCGGCGGCCCCAGGGTTGTACTCGCTGAGGAAGCAGGCATGCGCGAAGTGGGGTTCTGCAAAGGTCACCATAGGGACGCGCTGAGAATTGACTATGCTTTTGCCTCCGCGCTGAGGTTTGCCCGCTTTTGAACGGGGGAAAGGCATGATGTGCGAGGAAGGGGAGCTGGAATGGGTAGGCGCCAATGAGGGCGAGGGCGAGGTGGAAGGAGCTGACACGCGTCAGGCCGCTGCAGACCAGCTTTGCGGCCAGGGGACTGCGGGCACCATCGAAGCCTGGCCAGAACAGGATGCTGCACAGTAGCATGAGGGCAAGCAGGAGGACCTGCAGGCGTCTGTTGTTTCTGAGGCAGAGGGGTCTGAGCGGTTGGCAGGGGCGCGCAGCGGGTAGGCCTCGGTTGCTCGTGACAACCACATTCACTAGGTGTCTTGTGGTGGTGGAGATGGCAGCGGCAAGGTATAGAAAGTCTGGACGGGGCTGTTGAAAGAGTCGCTTTCTCCGCGCTCAGATACGGCCGCTGGTAAAAGGCCGGGCGCACAACGTTATACAGCCTATTAGCCTGAGATAATCCAACACCAGCTTTTGCAATGGCCACGGACGGGGGGAGTATTCAGTTTACTCAGGATTTTGTTTCATGCTGGAAAGACTAAGGCCCGGGGAATCACCCTGGTGTTTAGTCGAAAAGCCCGGTGTTGGCTTATACAGAGCCACAAAAGTATATAAACTTGTGTGTCTCACCTTTTGCCTCGGAGCGTATCTCCCAGGCGCTACAGAAACTCTTGCTGCAGTATCCTTAGAAAACCGAATACTTCCGGACGGGGGCCGG
>JANZZA010000722.1 GCA_026419655.1 Armatimonadota bacterium
CAGGGTTATCGTGCCGACAGGAGTGTCAGCCCCAATCGCGACCGCGTAGTACGCAGGCGGATCAAGCTGCCGCGTATCGTATGGCGCGAATCCAGACGCTGTCACGCGAAGCGCGTAGTTGCCTGCCGGAACCAAGGCCCGAAAGCTGCCGTCGTCAGGATTTACGCTGCCCGATGCGACCGGACTGGAGCTACCCTGCGGGAATACGTAGACCACGGCTGTAGGCCAGGCATCTTCCGGCGCTACACTGCCTGATAGCGACCCGTACTGCGGCAGTACCTGGGCCATCTGGACGATGCGTATCCCTGTAGGCTTGAGGTTATACCTCCCGCTCGCCCCGGCCTCTACGATGGCCTTGTCCGGGTCGAAATCGAGCGCGATGGCGTTTATGGTGCCCGCAGCTACCTCGAACCGACCGACTATCTTCAGACCCGATTGCTGCCCGCTCGGCGTATGCAGCGCAATTTTCGCCGTGGGGTCAGACTTGAGAGTGATGTAGTTTAGTGGCTCGCCGGACTGGGGGTTTGGTGCAAGTACCAGCCTCAACTGGTTGTAGATGCCAGCAGGGACAACGGCTTCTCCCAAAACCTGCTGGGAGTAGGCAAGCTGCATCACGTCGTATTGCACAGGCGGGTCGAAGTTCACCACTACTGGCAGGATGGGAGCCGTCTCCTCATCTTCCTGCCCCGCCGGAACCAGCCGAATCTCGCGGACAGCCACGACCACGCTTGCGTAGTCACTCGCGTTGTCCGTAAGGGCTACCCGAAGGATCCCCGTCCTCCCACCATCACCTCCACCACCGCAGCCAGCCACCAGCACAACTAAGCCAAGGATGAACAGACTCCACCCAGCAAAACCCAACCGAAGCATCTCCCGGCGACTTGTCACTGCCCTCGCCCCCTTAAATTGTTGGTCGCTGCCGCGCACCGGCCTGCCGCAACCATCTTACCCCCCCAGCCGCTCCCCAATACTCAGCCCCTGCCACCATCCCTGAATGAGGGCACGGCTGGGCAAAACTTCCACTTTTTCCTCCGCAACCAGCAGCATTGTACCACCGCGCGCCGTCGCTCCGCACCTGGCGCCGGTAGTATTCAGTTTACTCACGATTTTGTTTCAGGCAGGAAAGAGTAAGGCCTGCAGAATCATCCTGTCGGTCTATCCCAAAACCCGGGGTCGGCTTATACAGGGCCACAAAAGTGCATTGTCTCTCACCTTTTGCCTCCGAGCGCATTTCCGAGGAGCTGCAGAAACTGTTGCAACAGTGTCCTTAGAAAACCGAATACTCCTTTTGCCGCCTGTCCCGGTTGACTACGCGTGCGCAACGCGCTCCCGCCATATCGCCCTCGCACGGGCCTGACCGCGGCCGCTGGCGTGCCCTTGGCCGTCAGGACGTCTCTCGCCTAGTCGCCCAGGCCGCTCCGGAGCTGCCTCAAACACACAGTAGGACGAGGTGCTTCAGTGGCGAACATTTTCTGTGCTCTGTGGACGGCTGCCGCTGGGCCCAGTGCCGGGTGTGAGCAATGCGAAGACCGATGCCGGCTTGGGGGACGCCTGGAAGCAGGTCGCGCGAGAACATTAGCCCTAGATAAGTAGCCGCACAATGAAGTTTAAACGCCCATCATGACAGCCCTTAACTGGAATGAAGCCGGCGCAGTTGCCGTGTTTTTCTATCCAAAGGAGCGTGACTGCAGCGATGCCAAGGCCTCCATTAGCCTGCTTTTGGTCAGTGTGCCTGGCCGCCGCGTCGCTTTGCTGCACCACGGTCCGCTCATTTGCGGTGCGCGAGGAAAGGGTGAGCTGTTGGCAGCGCTGGCAGCGAGCACTGACCAGCAGCCGGCACTATGTCAATCCGTGCACGGACGTGACCCTACGGGTGCTTTTCGAGGGGCCGGACGGCCAGGGCTGGCAAGCTCTGGGCTTCTGGGACGGCGCCGACCGCTATCTTATACGCTGCGCCTTCCCGACGCCGGGCAGATGGCGGTGGACAACCACGTGTTCTGACGAGTCAAACCGCGGCCTGCACAGGCAGTCCGGGGTCGTGATTGTAAAGCCAGCGAGGTCCAGCAACCCCTTGCTCCGCCACGGCTACCTGAAGGTCTCACCGGACGGCCGTTTGCTCGTCCACACTGATGGCACGCCGTTCCTGTGGATAGGCGATACGTGCTGGGCGGCACCAGTTCATACTACGGCGCAGGAATGGAAAACTTACGTGGCTAACCGCGCGGCCAAGGGCTACTCGGTTCTTCAGCTTTCCATCGCCCCAGACTGGGCACTGCAGCACTCCAGGCTGGCCATCCCACCATTTCTGTCTCAGCTTCCCGACATCACCAGGCCCAACCCGCGGTTTTTTCAAGAACTGGACCGCCGTATCGCCGAAGCCAACGACCGGGGCCTGGTCGTGATGATGGTCGGCCTGATGGAGACACCGTATCGCTATCCGCCGCCGGAGCAGGTGGCAGTCTTTAGTCGCTACGTGGCCGCGCGTTATAGCTCCTACGCGGTCATTTTCTCGCCGAGTTTCGACAGCGGCATCAAAGAAGCCGTGACACTGGCGGCCGCCCAGGCAATCCGCGAAGCTTCGCCTCGCAGCCTCATTACAATGCACATGGGCGGCGGCATCGGCCCGCATTTTCACTCCGCCGACTGGCTCTCCTTTGACATGTATCAGAGCGGCCACGCGGGCGGCGACCGCGCCCGACAATCCGCCCGCGCTACCAGCATGGCCGCCGATCTGTATGCGCTTCGGCCCCGAAAGCCTATCATCAACGGAGAAGCCATCTACGAGGGCACGTGTGGGGGCTCTTACGACGTGCGCCGCACAGCCTGGCTCAGCTTTCTTTCCGGCGCTGTGGGATACACCGCGGGCATTGACCAGGTCTATGAATGGGCGCCGGACGTGCTCAACTGGCTGGATGCTCCGTCAAGCGGTCAAATTGCCCTGGTCGGCAAGATTCTAAGGGCCATACCATGGACGCGCCTGCAGCCCGCCCCAAAGCGTATCCTGAATCAACCCGACGACCACGCCCGGCTGATGGCGGTGGCCTTCAGCGCAGACAAATCCCTTGGCCTGGCCTACCTGCCGGAGAACGACGCAATCGAACTGGACCTTTCCGGGAGCGCGCCAAAGTACGAAAGCCTGTGGGTTAATCCGTGCACTGGAGAATGGCTGGACGGGCCTGCGGTGCGGCCCTCTGAGAGAGTTAGATTCGCCGCCCCCAATGCTAAAGATTGGCTGCTGGTGCTCGCCGGGCCGCGCTCTG
>JANZZA010000753.1 GCA_026419655.1 Armatimonadota bacterium
CCGGCAGCTTCACCTCGGAAAGCCTGCCCGCCTTTATCTGCGCCGCCGTCTTGCCGTCCATGAGCTGCTGGCCCCACGCGTCCTCAACCCAGTAGCGGACGGCAGCCCCACGAAGGTCGGCCTCCGCGAAAATACGCGCCACAATAGTCACCGGCTGGTCCTCAAAGACCACCTGCGCGGGCTGGGCAACCAGGCCCATCTCCACCTGCGGCCCCTCCCGACCGTCCGGGGCGCCCAGGCGAAAATCGTCCAGCTCCAGCCATCCCGGCCCCCGGCCACCAACAGCGATGGCCACGTGGGAAGTCCCTTCGGGCACCGTCACGTCCTGCACGAAACGCTTCCAACTCGCCCTCGGCTCGACTGCCACCTCGGCCAGTGCGTTGTTGCGCTCCTTGCCCGCATCCACGACACCCACCCGCAGGGCCACGTCCGTCCGGGCGTAGAAGCTGAGGCGCATGGTTCCTGGCTGGGCGGAAAAGGCGCGGCTGAATATATGAAAGCTGCAGCCGTCGGGCGCGTCGAAGCGGAGCACCCGGCGGCCATGGGGGGCATTGGTGACCTCTGCCCATACTGGCTGCGGGTCAAGCCCTACTATATGCACGTCCACCGGGTAGTTCACGCCGCGCGTATAGCAGGCCCATCCCTGAAGACCCACTTCGAAGCTCGCATTGCCGAGACCGTACCGAATGTCAGCGGCATGGGCTCCGCCGCTTGGCACCGCCGACAGGGCAAGGATAGTGAGGGCCGCGAACGACGCTGAACTACGCACCGCCGCACCGCTCCTCGTACCTACGGTGGCATTAAAGCGCCTGCCCCACGAGCCAGCGCTCGGGGGCAGACACAGTCAACTCTCCTTATTGGCGCCACTGCAATTGGCCAGTGGTCTGCGCAAGGGTGCCCCTGGGCTTCTTATGGAGCGTCCTAATCGGCCTCGGGCGTCCAGTCGCGCAGCCGCGCTTCCTTCTTCCACTTGGCATGGCCGTCTACGAACGAGGCGTTATAGCCTTCGAGGTGGCGCTTGGAGTAAATAAGGGTGACGCGGGGACACCCGGCCTCGTTCATGGCCCCGGCGTAGTGACAGCAGGCATCGGCCCACAGGATGGTATTTGCCACATCGGCAACTGCGCCCAGGCTTTTTGCCCTAGAAATTGCCGTGAAGTTCGGATCCGCATAGTAACCCACCAGCTGCATGTTGTAGGCGTAGCCGGCGAAATTGAACCCGACGGTGTAGTTCGGCCAGCCGCAAGGGTTGCTCACGGAAATCACCTCGGGACATTTAAACACCTCGGCGTTCTTGACGTAGGGATAAATCATGGCCTCCTGCTGAATGTTCTCGGTGGCGGTGAAGTAGTGATAGATTGGAAACATCTCATCGTAGTCCTGTACGTACATCAGCACACCAAGCGCCATCTGCTTGAGGTTGGACAGACAGGACGCGGCTCGTGCCTTCGCCCTTGCACGACCGAAGACCGGAAACAGGATGGCCGCGAGGATCGCAATTATAGCGATCACGACGAGTAGCTCGATCAACGTAAACCCTTGCCTTTTGCGCATTAGTGTCACCTCCATTTCCGACTTAAAACTCCGCATTCGGGCGCTCCCTAGCGCCACGTGATGTTCATATACTTTTCGTTAACCTGGTCTTGCCTGTACCACTTTACGTGACCGTCGGCGAACAGACAATTGGCTCCATCATTGTGGCGGTTGGAGGCCGGGAGGCAGGTGGCCCACGACTTGCCTCGGAAGGTGAGGGTGTCGGAATCGGCGAGCAGCAGGTTGCGAGCGCTTTCGGCCCAGTTAGTATCCCTGCCGGGCCACGACATCACCGTGCACCAGCCCGGCACCGCCCTCACACAGCATCGGGCCCAGCATTCGTGATAACAAGACCATCCATAGGACATTGGCAGAGCGGGGACGCCAGGATCGGGGGTCTGCGGCCACGTTCCCAGGCTGAGCGCACTTGGACATCGGAATATCTGGTCGTTTTTGACGTATGGCTGAATAACTGTTGCCCACCAATGTCCTCTCGGCCAGCGCCAGTTTTCATACATGATGGGAAAGGCCCCATCGTGGTCCGAACAGTACATAGCGAAGGCCAAGCCGATCTGCTTGAGGTTGCTGGTACATGATGTCTGGCGGGCCTTCTCGCGGCTCTCGCAAAAACGGGGAATAGGATAGCTGCCAGGATCGCGATTATCGCGATCACCACCAGCAGCTCGATGAGCGTAAAGCCACGCCGCACTTCTACCACCTCCTGGGGTGTTTTTTAAACACGCCTGAAGCCGTGTGGCTTGCGCCACATATAGCGGCAGGTGCATAACTTGTCAAGAAAAATTTTTGGAACGGCGTGGGGCACACTCGCTGATCGGCCCCCTCGCCCATCAGCCTGCGTGCTACAATGCAATCTTGCGCTGCCTTGTTGTCGCGCCAAGCCTGACCGGGCTAGCTATCTCGTGCGTGGTTCTATACGGGCATCACCTACTACTTGCCTCTCGGCTCACGGCGTCCCCGGGCTTCGGCTGCAGTCCAGCCCATCGCAGGCGCTATGTCCCACGACGGCACGCAATCGGCGCAACAAGGCTGGCGAAGGGCGACAGGCCGATGGCTGGCCTGGCTTGCGACAGCATGTCTAGGGACGCGCTGGGGCTTGGTGACGAGGCTCCAGATAGCTATACCGCGGACGTGAAAAGGCCCACCACCGGCTTGCCGCGCGTGGTAGGCAGCAGACTCGGGCGTTGCTGGCCTGCGCGAACAGGCGACCTGCGGTCTAAATCACGCCCGCGGAGAAGCGTGCGCCGATTCCAGGAGCAGGTCCGGGTTGCCTGTTGCGGCAGTGAAGATGGCTTCGCCGGTGTCCTGGTCAAACAGGTACGAGCGCGAAAGGTCGAGGACCACCTGCAGGGGCGCGGTTTCGCGGGCTTTTGTGGTACCGTCAACGCTGGCAATGAAGCGAGTGCTGCCTACCGAGAGGTAGAGAATGGCCTCAGCGCCCATGGGTTCCAAAACGTCCACGGTGGCGACAAGGGTATTGTCGGACGATAGCAAGCCCGCTGGCGTGAGAGCTGCGTCGTAGATGTCATTCGGGCGGATGCCGAAGACCACGGGCTTGCCCAGGTACGTCCTGGCCGCTTCGGCCTTGGCCGCCGGCAGCTTGACCTGAAAGTCACCGGCGTCAACGACGAGGTCCTCGCCGGCTTGCCGGACGGTGGCTTCGACGAAATTCATCGGCGGCGTGCCGATGAAGCCGGCCACAAAGACGTTGCGCGGGTTGAAGAACAGCCCCAGGGGCGTATC
>JANZZA010000002.1 GCA_026419655.1 Armatimonadota bacterium
CTTGCACCTCGCGCGTTGGCTTGCCTGGCGAGTACGGAACGATGCGCTGAATGGACGGCCGCGCGAGCTTTTCTATGGGCGTATCGGGCACGACATGGCCACCTCCGGGGCGCTGCGAAAACCCCTTTTACCACACGCCGCGCCGCCCCGCAATGCACGATGGCGAACCGGGACTATTCAGTTTGCTCAGGATTTTGTTTCAGGCAGGAAAGGGTAAGGCCTGGAGAACCACCTGGGTGCTCTCTCCAAAACCCGTGTTGACTTATACGAGACCACAAAACTTGTGTGTCTCACCTTTTGCCTTAGCGCCCGTCTCCCAGGCGCTCCAGAAATTTTTGCATCAGCATCCTTAGAAAACCGAATACTCCCGTCTCCGAGGGGCTGCAGAGACCTTTGCAACAGTCTCTTTCGAAAACCGAATACTCCTGCACCTTCGCTGCGCATTGACACGGTCGGTCGCGGATGTTACGCTCGGCCCGCGATGAGCTCAAGGCAGAAGGAAAGGCGACTGGTCGCGATTGTCATCACTCTGGTTGCTCTTGCCGGGGTTGTGTGGGTAACCCTTCGTGGAGCAACACCGTATCCCACCCAGTCGCGTGTGGTCGTTTCCGGCAGCCAGGCACCATCCCCGGAAGAAAGTCGGTTCACACCGGAATACGTAGGTGTGGACCGTCAAACGGGCGACGTCACAGTGGTTGCCCGCGACGGTCAGGGCCGGCTTTCCACGCTCATAGTGCCAAAGGCCACGGCCCCATCCACATCGCAGCTTACGGCCCCAACGTCAGAAGACGCAGAGGCCAACGGCAACTAGGCAGCTCGCGGGCACCAGCCCCGTGCCCAACCCATGCTTGCCCGCGGCTAGTATTCATCCCGTGGTCGTCCCGTCAGAATCTCTTCTGTCTCAGCGACAGGGCAGCCGGGACTGTGCTCCACGCCGCAGTACAGACAGATTTTGCCCAGTTGGTCAACCGATTCGACGGAAGCCCGCACAAACCTGAGAAGCAGCCCTAACAAGCTCGCCGCTTGCTCTTCTCCCATGCGCTGCAGAGCTTTGCCCACTAACTCCTCGTGTCGGGCGCGCGCCTCGCTCCAGACGCTCCGCCCGTTAGCGCTGAGGCTCAGGCATACTCGCCGACGGTCCTCTGGGCATGGACAGCGAAGCACCAGGCCAGCCGCCGCGAGCCGCTCCACCAACTTGACTGCAGCCGGATGGCTGACGTGAAGACTTGCCGCCAGGTCGCGGATACAAGCACCGTCGTGCAGACCAATGAAACGCAGGGCCTGGTACTGGGTAGGTGTGAGCTTCCCTCCAGCCTGTTCCAGAGCCGTGTCCAGGAAAGCTCGCTCGACAACGTTACGCACTAAAGTAAAAGCCTTGACCATACGGTCCGTGTCCAGGGACATCGCGGTAACCCTCCACGATGATACGAAACGCTGCTGCCGCCCAAGAGGATTGCTCTTATATTATATCGCTAGCGGTCGGGTTTCTCAACCGGAGCTTCGCACAAGCGGCCAAACTTCTTTACTTGAGTAGCCCCTAGCTTTCCACAAAACCGCTGAGCGTAGCGTATAATCTCTCCTGGCTCGTTTTGCATTGCTTGCTGCCTTCTTTGCAGTGGTTTCCCTACCTATTGGCCAAAGGAGGCAGCAGGACTCCTCGCCTTCGTTCATAAAGCGGCTATACCTGCGGGGCTGGTGCGCGGGGGACTGTTACGCGACTATTGCCAAAGTTGCCCCACGTACTTGCCAGTCTGTGTGCGGCATGGGTTTGCTTAGACAGGTTAAACTGCGCGGGCGCCGCTCATTCGTGAAACGGTGGCCTTGCAACAGTCAGGTTAGCTTCTATAGCGTTTCTGGCATGGAGAGGAGGACGCTTGAGGATAGGCGAGAACACAGCTCACGCAGCCCGTCTGGCGACCAAGCACGAGATCAGCGTAACCCCGGGGGAGTGAACCGAATGGGAGAAAGGCTACGGCTCGGTTTCGTCGGTGCCGGGTATATGGCACAGACGACGCACATACCTAACTTCCTTGCGGTGCCGGGAGTGGAGCCCGTGGTCATAGCGGAAGCGCGGCCCAAGCTGGCCCGGGCCGCAGCAGAGTATTTCCACATCCCGCAGGCAGTGACGTCGCATACGGACATCGCGGCCATGGACGAAGTGGACGCTGTGGTGGCTATTATGGGCGAGGCCTTCCATCCAGGGGTCGCAAGGGACCTGCTATCGGCGGGCAAGCACGTCTTTATCGAGAAGCCCCTGGCCACCTCCGCGGCGGTCGGCCAGCAGATGGTGCATGCCGCCGAGCAGGCGGGAAAGCTCCTGATGGTCGGCTACATGAAACGCTACGATGAAGGCGTACAAAGGGCGCGGGAACTGCTCGGCAACTTATTTGCTGACGGGGAACTAGGCGAGCCGACCCTGGTGCGCGTGCACTGTTTCGGTGGCGGATGGAATTGTGATCTACGTGCTCCCCTGGCCACCGATGAGCCGGGCCCACAACTGGAGCCTTCACCTGACCCCGACTGGCTTCCAGAAGCATGGCGCGGCGCGTGGAATCCCTTCCACATCTTCCGCAATGTCTACTGCCACAACGTCAATCTGTTGCGCTTCTTGCTCGGCTGCCATGAGCAGGACCTGACCGTGCAGTCCTCTCTGTATCGTGCTCCTACCTTTGTCGTGGCTCTTACGCTTGGCGACCTGCCTGTAAGCATGGACTTCGGCCAGCTTTCTGCTCACTCCTGGGACGAGTACCTGACCGTTTATTTCCGTGATGGTCGGGTGGATGTGCTCACGCCGCCGCCCCTGTTGCGCAACGCCTCGGCGCGGGTGGTGGTCTATCGTGGCGGCGCACGTCAGGAGATCAGTGAGCTACTGGGGCCATGGAGCTGGGGCTTCTATCGTGAGGCTGAGGCCTTTGTGCGTTGTTGTCTTGGCGAGGAGCAGTGCCTGTCAGACGGGCAGGACGCCTTAGAGGACATGATGCTCATCGAGAGAATAGTCCGGCGCGCGGCCGAGGATGGGGCGTGACGCAGAAGCTGCACGAGAGGGTTTGGGCAAGGGGTCTGTGAGAAAACCTGTTTCAAGGGTGACTGTTGCAAACCTGGCTGTTCCCTGGCTGATGGCGATACAGTGTAGAGGGCTGGTCGTTTCACCTTTTGCTTGGGGTGCCGCCCTGAGGCTAGCGCTGCGCCTTTTGCAACAATCACCAACGGGTTCCTGCCGGGAAAGTCTCTCTCGAAGATGGTTTGCACTGTCCCTCGCCAGCTAAAGACGAATCCCGGGACAGCCTAAAATTGCCCGTGCAAGCGGTTAAGTTGACACTGCTTTCGGGGGCTTCTTATAATCGCTGCTGTCATGGGTGCAGTGCAGTCAAGCCCCTGGGGCGCCAAGGAGGCGGGCTTGTTTAGATGAGACCGACGGTGGAGGAGTACGCAAAAATTCGCGTCGTCGGGGTAGGCGGTGGCGGTACCAACGCTGTCAACCGGATGATCCAGAGCGGCCTCATTGGAGTCGAGTACGTCGCCGTAAATACCGATGCCCAGGTCCTGGACCTTTCTGCGGCCGACCGTAAACTGCAAATAGGTGAAGACATCACCCGCGGTCTTGGCACCGGCGGCGACCCGGACGTAGGCCGGCAGGCCGCCGAAGAAAGCCGCCAGGACCTTATGATGGCTCTCGACGGCGCTGACATGATTTTCATCACTGCCGGCATGGGCGGTGGTACTGGCACTGGTGCCAGTCCTATCATCGCTGCCATCTCCAAAGAACTTGGCGCCCTCACCGTCGCCGTAGTCACCCGTCCCTTTACCGTCGAAGGACGCCGCCGCGCAGAAATCGCAAACAACGGCATCGAGCAGCTCAAGAGAGTAGTGGATACCCTCATCGTCATCCCCAACGACCGGCTTCTGCAGCTCACCGACGAAAACCTTACCATCGAGCAGGCCTTCAGCCTGGCCGATACCGTGCTCCAGCAGGGCGTCAAGGGTATTAGCGAAGTCATCGTAGTGCCCGGCCTGATTAACCTCGACTTCGCCGACGTGCGGGCGGTCATGCGTGATGCAGGCACCGCCCTCATGGGAATAGGTGAGTCCAGCGGCGAGAACCGCGCCGTGAACGCAGCCCAGGCGGCCATTGACAGCCCGCTGCTGGAGACCTCAATAAGCGGTGCCAGGGCGGTCCTCATGAACATCACAGCCGGCCCCGACCTGGGCCTGAGCGAGGCCCATGAAGCTGCTCGACTGGTCCAGGAAGCGGCCTCGGGCGGCGCTGGCGAATGTGACCTGCGCTGGGGCCTTGTCCTCGACGAGAAAATGGAAGGCCAGGTGCGCGTGACAATCATCGCAACGGGCTTCGAGGCAAGGCCTCCCGCTCCAGCGGCTCTGGCCAAGGAGCAGGCCCAAGCACCTGAGCCCGTGGCCGTCCAACCCGAAGAGCCTGAGCCCACGCGCCGCCCCTTCGCAGAGCAGCTTCCGACCCTCGAAGAGGATGAAGACCTGCCAGCGTTTCTTCGGCGCCGATAGGCTGGCCCTGGAGTGGCAGTGGGCCGCGCTTCACCGCGCGGCCCTTTTTCTTCCCCCATGGCGAGGTGAGCATGGTGGCCCTTCACTTAAGCGAGACTACCTTGCGTGACGAAAACGCAGAAGAAGTTGCGGCCATGCTCAACGAGGCTTATGAGGAGCTTCGCTGCCTGCCGCGACTGGACATTTACTCGCCCACCACTCCACCAGTAATGACTGCCGACGGCCTGCTAAAAGCCCTCGAGATAGGAGACCTGGACGCGGAAGCATCTTGCGTGGTGTGGAGGGACACACGTCCCGTGGCAGCCATCGGCATCAGTCTTGAGGATAACGCCGTGGCCAAGATATTGTGGCTGGCGGTGATCCCCGACTGCCGCCGCCAGGGTATTGGCAAACGTCTTGTAAGTCACGCGATTGCAGCGGCCCGGTCCGCGGCCTGCAGTTCAGTGGTCATGGAGCGAGTCGACTCTCGCTGGTGTGGTGCCGTGCGCTTCCTGGAAAGCCAGGGCTTCACCTGGGTTGACCCTGACCACTGCAACATGACCATGCAGATGGACATTTCC
>JANZZA010000037.1 GCA_026419655.1 Armatimonadota bacterium
TCGCACAAGACCCGGCCGTGCCCAGCCCGGGTCTTCGATGGGCACGATAAGAGCTCTGCCACCGTTGCGGGCCATCAATTCGGGCAGTTCTACCAGCAGATCCTGGTGGATGTGCACGGCTATAACCACATCTGCATGGCCCGCGTCTGCCGGCAAGTATTCCTCGGGGTCGTCTATTATAACCGGCAAGGTGGCTGGAAGAGAGTGTTCCTCTACTGTCCCGCCGCGCGAGCGCAGGTATTCCACGACGCGCTGCGCGTAAAGGCCCCCAACGTGATATATCTCTACATTGAGCATGGTTTTGCGGTCTGTTCTCTACGGTGACTGTTGCAAACCCTCTTTTCACAGGTGACCTGCGCCCACCTGGCATAAGTTGCCGGCATAAATCTGCGCCGTTCACGGACGGCAAGCTGCGCCAAGGCGAGTTTCGCAACAGTCTTGTGCCAATTCGCGGCCGCACCTGTGGAACCCATGAACCTCTACTTGGCAACCGCCCGTTGAGGCTATGGGCCTGGCACGGCTAGCAAAGGCCTGTCAACGCTGGCCTGCGTGCTGCTAGAAGAGGGCTAAGTTCGGTAGGCCTTCAGGAAGTCGTCGCAGTATACGGTCTTGTTCATCAGAAGTTCAGCCGTAATCATGGCGTCCATGAGGTCGTCGTCGAGAGGGTCCATGATGGCAGCGTCCAGGCCGTAAGCGATGGCCATGACCAAATATGTGCGGTTGACGAGCGAGCGGTACCGCGTTCCCTGCGAGACGTTGCTAAGTCCGAGAACTGTCTTAGGAGACGGATCGGACAGCAGCTTGCACTCTGCGATGGCCTTAAGGACTTCCGGCTGATGGTTCTGAGTGCAGGAAATGGGCAGGATGACCGGGTCAATCCACACATTGTCGGGCGGGACGCCGTGCTCCATAGCGGAAGCCACGATTTTCAGGGCGACTTCAGTTCGCCCGGGCGCATCGCGCGGGACGCCGTTCTCATCAATGGTGAGGCCGATAATGGGGCAGCCGTATTCAGCGGCCAGCGGCATTAGCGCGGCGAGTCTTTGCGCCTCGCCTGTCGTCGAGTTGATTATGCTGTTGCTGCCGGCGATATCCAAACCGGCACGTATCACGTCCGGCTTAGGCGAGTCTATAGACAGGGGGGTGTCGGTTGCCTTGCGCACTGTCTCCACCAGCCACTGCATGGCGGCCACGGGCTCATCTGAAGCAGGCCCCACGTTCAGGTCCAGGTAGTTTGCTCCCTTCTCGACCTGAGCCTGAGCTGCCTCGATAATGGGTGCCTCGTCGCGAGTGGCTATGGCCTCTCCTATCCGCTTAAACATCCCGTTGATTCGTTCCCCTATGACGATCACGGCACTCGCCTCCTGGCTACTCGCTCTCGGTTGATGCCGCCGAGTAAGATAGGACGGACTCCTTTACAAGCCTGGCGGCTTCTGGATGCCACATGACAAGAATGTCCGTGCCTGCGTGCAGGAACAGCTCCGCCGTCATGGCTTCCCAGAGTATGGCGCGGTCGTATCGCCGCCCCCACTGCGGGGATTCCTCTTCCGGCAACCGTGCTTCCTTTGCGCGCCAGGCCTCGGATCCAACTATGGCCAGCATAGGCATTGACAGCATCTTGTCGCCGCCCAAAGCCGCCAGCCGTGTCCGCTCCATTATGGTGTAAGCGTACTCTACCCCATAGCCCAGCGCACCGGTCACCTGATACATGATAATATCTTCGGGCTTAACGCCCATTTCGGTCACCAGAATGTTCACCTGCTTTTGAATATTGATGTCCAGCGGCGCTTCGGTTATCACCACGTGGCCGTCGGCCATCGCACAGGCCGAGATGGTCTTGTAGTTGTCCTGCACCGCCGACCCAAGGCAACATCGCTCGCGCGCGGCTGCCTGGCTGACTTCCGGCCATAGGTTGTTGTCCTTTTCGTTATCGCCGCAGCCCCAGATAATGAGTGGCACGCCCACGGCTTGAAGTACTTTTTTCACCGTCTCGGCACACTGGGCTGGCGAGCTATCCCCGCGGTCAGGATGGGCGCTTTGCAGCCGCAGGCATATCAGGTCTGCCTCGTATTGCTCCACGCACTTTTGTGCCCATGCGGCTGGGTCCCCAAAAACGTCTCCGTAGGCTTCCACCAGCGGTTCGGGCCAGTCCGTCGGCGCCAGGTCGAGAACCTCGAAGGCAATCACCGGGCGGTTGGGCGTGTCGCCCTCAAAATCGAGGAAGGGCAGAGTGGCTTCCCCGCCGACGGTGACCGTGCTTGAGCGCGTGCCACCTTCGGCTGCTGTGGCTCCAATCTTGACCTGGTTTACTGCGCCACGCCATTTCTCCTTCGGCATTTCGAACGACATGGCAATCCCCCTTAGCCCCTGCATATTTGTGACCTTTGCGCCAGCGCACCTTGCAATATTATGGCCGAGCCAATAAGGGCAGCGACCCCGCTAGTCCAGCCGCGGCTCGCTGGTTGCCCATTGCTCGTTTTGCCCGTCAGCTCCGCGCCAATCGTAGGCATGAGTCATTTTGAGTTGCTGTTGCCTGCCCCGGCCAATCTTGCGACGGACGGAAAGCGGCTCAGGTCAGTGTGGGGCAGGAACATTGATGCCACGTACTCTTCCATGAAGCTCGGCTCGCCGCTGAGCTCGACGTAAGTCATGCTTCGCGCAATGTGACGCACACGGTCGCGGGCAGCGCGCGCCATGAGGCTCGCACAGGCGCCTCCCAGCGAGCTGTTCCCTGCGTATTCGATGCGACTGGCCGGCACTTCTGGCACCATTCCAATGGCCATCGCCGAGGGAAGATCGAGATGGGTGCCGAAGGCGCCCGCGATGTAAAACTTTTCGATTTGTTCGGCGCGCAATCCTACCGCTTGCAGCAGGAAAGTGATGCCCGCGTGCACCGCTGCCTTGGACCGTATCAAGTGCTCTACGTCGGCCTGAGTGAGCACAAGGTCTTTCTCGGCCCCATTTTCTCCCTTCGGCACTATCACGAACTCAAGCTGATATTCTCCGCGGCGGAGGCGTCCTGTTGGGAAGTGCTCGTTGAACTGGCCATTGCGGTCAAGGACGCCTGCTCGGAAAAGGCTTGCCAGAGCCTCCAGCAGGCCTGTCCCGCATATTCCAAGTGGTACGGTCTTTCCTATGACTTCATATTCCACTGCGTCCTTGGCAGCATCGTAGCGGACATGTTCCACCGCGCCGCGGACTGCATGCATCCCCGCTTCGATGCCCACGCCTTCAAAAGCCGGCCCAGCAGAGCATGAGCAACACGTCAGCCATTCGGAATTTCCCACGACGATCTCGCCGTTTGTTCCTACGTCAATGAGCAGGCAGAGTTGCTCTGTCTGGTCAATGCCTGTCGCCACGACGCCGGCTGTTATGTCGCCGCCCACAAATCCGCTGACTGCCGGGTGCAAAAATACGGCTGCTTCAGGGTGTATGCGCAGGCCGACCTCTGCCGCAGTGAATACTGGGAGGTCCCTGGCAGGCGGAATGTGCGGGGCGCGGCGGATGGCCCCGGGTTCGATTCCCAGCAGCATGCTGGTCATCGTTGTGTTGCCGGCCACCGAGGCTGCCATTACATCATGCGGCTGCAATCCGGCTGTGCGGGTCACCTGGTCCAGCAGCCCGTTTATAGTCTCAAGAACTGCTGCTCGCAATTCCTCAAGGCCGTTGGGATGTTCTTCCGAATAGATGATGCGGCTAATTACGTCCTCGCCGTAGCGAGCCTGTGCGTTGCGTCCGACCGCGACGCCGAGAGATATGGCGTGGGCCACGTCGACTAGTTGCACGGCGACGGTCGAGGTGCCCACGTCAATCGCTACGCCATGCACCGTGGTAAGCGCGTGTCGCCCGGCGGCCGTCTTGGAGCGAGCCGCTTGATGGCTGGTGCCGGGTCGTGCCGGGGTCACCGCAATGATGCGTGCGGTGTCTGTCAAATCTGCAACCGTTACGTTCACTTCCCAGTCGCTGCGACGCAGCACCCGTGGCAGGACCTGCAGTACTTTGAGGTCTATGGCTAGCGACTTGAGGTCTGGTTCCAGTTGGCGCACGGCACGGTACATACGGCTCAGGTCAGAGGCATTGTCATGCACCGACGGCGGCGACAGGCGTACAGTCACGGTGCGCACAAGAGGCCGCCCGTCTCCGCGAGGTACTTGCTCGAGCAGCCGCGCATCCGCGTCGCTTACGGCCTCCTCTAAACGTGCCGCAAGTCCCTCGGAGCGCGCCACGTCTACAACCAAATCACCCGTCACAGGCGTCTGACAGGCCAGTATCCATGCCCCTCGGCCGCGGTTCCCACCTGCCTCGCTGCCGTCCTCGCCTGGCTCGCCGGGCTGTGCCAGCACCGCGCACTGGCCGCACACGCCCTGGCCCCCGCATGACATGGATAGCCGGACACCGGCGGCTGCGGCCGCGTCGGACAGCGCCGTCCCGGCCTCCACGGCAACGGTGCGATGACCTGGTTCGAAGGTCACCCTGTACTGGGCCATGACCGCAAGCCAACCCCCAGTAAAATCTCGCCGGACGTCGAGACTTCCGCGCAGAGGCGCTAGGCCGCGAGTTTCGGCAGTGATTTGAGGAATGCCGGGATACCGGCGCTTTCTCGCGGTCCTACCAAGACCTTCCACCCGGAAAGGTCCTCCAGTTTTCCTGACAGTACCGCCACGCCTCCCGGGATGATTAGTGTTCGGTGTTTCACCCGGCCAGCCACGTCGTAGTCGTTGACGGCCTTGGTGATGGTCTCGGCTGTAAATTCCTCGGCTGCCCAGGCCGTCAGAACTGATGTGCCCTTGGTGTCAACTACAACTATCCAGCTTGGAATCTTGCTGGCCGAAACGTCTCCCTCGACGGTGAAGTAGGTAAGCGAGAAGTTCGTCGTCACAAGGACCGGGGATTCTTCTGTTGCTGCGCCCACGGCGTAAACTCCAGGCTGCACCTGTATTGGCTTCTCCGGATCCGTGTAGATATTAAGTCGCGCGGTCACCAGGGGCAGCACCAGGGCCGGGTCGTCGAAGTCTATCACCACGATGCCTGCATATTTGGCTATGGCGACCGAGGCATTCAAGGCCTTGGCCGCAGGAGTGTCACCCACTGCAAAAACGATTGTCGGGTGGCCCACCTGTCGGTTCTTCTTCAGCAGTGCTGCCCGCCGGATGGCCGTCTGGTGCAGGAGCATGTCTTTAGGGGTTTTCGGCGCGGTGTCGAGGACTATTTCGCTAACGCCAGCGGCGGTGGCCTTTGCTGCCAGGTCGGCAATGTTGGCAATCCCTTCGCTGCGCACGGCCAGCGGCAGGCCGTGCTCCTTTGCAATCTTGACCATCTCGTCGAAGTTCCCAGCGGTGGCCGCGTACAGCAGAGGGCGTTTATCGGCGACTGCTGAGGCTGCTGCTGCCATGGCGGCCGGGTCGTCACTAATCAGTATCAGTGGCAGGTTGCTGGCCTGCGCCACTGCAGTTGCGGCGGCCCGGAAGTCGCTGCCCGGAACGTGCTGAAGAGCAATGAGGTCCACGCCGACAATCATTCCCACGCGGTCGAACTGCAGCTCCGACAGCCGCGTCGCCTTTTGTTTGAGCGATGCCTCGTCCAGGTCGCTTGGCACGAGCACCGCCAGTCCGCATGGGTGGTGAAAAGTCTCTTCGTGGCGGAACAGCACCGTCTCGTTGCCAATCTTCAACGCCTTGTCGCCTACGCCTATTGTGACCAGGTTGATAGGCGGTGCCGCTGACCCCTCTAGAGCTGCCTTGGCGTCTTCGCTGACGTAGGGACACTTGTCCAGGGAAGCCTTCTTTTGCGCTAGCTGCATGGCGAAGGCCAGGCACGTTGGAAAACCACATTCCCGACAGTTTGTTTGCGGCAGGAGCTTATAAATCTCAATCGCTGTCAGAGCCACCTTGGCAGCCTCCCTCTCTTAAAGTTAGTCTCCGCGGCCGCAGCCGTGGGCATGCCCGCAAGGATACCCCTCTTCCTGCCCATTCCTTTCTTCAGTCGGGCACCACTTTTGTCTTTTCGTTGTGCTAACCTGTGGGTGCTGGCCTTTGCGCTTCAAGGCTCACAGAAGTGGCTCCATAGACAGGGCCGGATGGTCCACTTTGGTAAGATGCTCGAGCAGGTCTTCGCTTGTCTCAGCTATTGTCTCGTCCGCGATTTTGTCTGGCAGGTCGGGCATGCCAATTTCCTCGGCCCGCTTGCGGAGCCGGTCCATCACGGCATCTTTGAGCTCCTTGGGCATCCACACTATGCGCGGCAGCCCTCCCTCGGCCGAGATGAACTTGCGCGAAGTTATGTATAGCCGCCCGACGCCCAGGAACCCCGGAGTCTGTGCTCCTCCGCCCACGGTCCCTGCCAGAGTTGTAAAGGCCATTCCCAACGGTGTCATGCCTAAATATTCGCGGTTTACGACGAGCACCCCGTTGGCTTCGGGCACGATTGCCACAATGCATTCGAAGCACCCGCATGACGTCATTGGGTCTTCCATGAGCGAGTAAGCATTGAACCGCTCGATGGTCTTGTTGGATGCCTGGTATACGAATTCGTTGACGCCTTCCCACTGCCCCTTGACCGGGTCTATGACACGCCCCTTAGGCACCGGCTGATTGGGGCCGGCCGGATTGAGCTCGTACGAGGCCCGGCCATCGAGCCAGTTGTAAGCCCCGCACAAGCCCAGCCGCTCAGGGCTGATGATGCATACGTGATTAGGCGCATACGACTGGCACAGCGTGCACGAATAAAAGATGTCCACGGACTCGTCGGTCATGCCCGCGATGCGCTCGTCGCGGGCGTTGTAGGCTTTTCGGGCTTCTGTAAGCAGGGGCGGGAATTCGCTCTCATCCGTGCTCAGCCTGACCTGTACCTTGTCCACAATAGCACCGAAGCGGTGATGGTATTCGGCGATGAGCAACTGCCCAAGGTGCCTCAGCCGCAGGCCCGCCTTGACGGCGTCTTTGCTGATGCGTATCCAGGGCATGTCGCGCTGGCCCATGTGGAACACGCCCAGAGCGTGGTTGAGGATGGTATGGATTTGACGCTCGAGGATCGGCTCGAAGTCCTGGTGCATTTTGCGGCCGGCCACTTCCACCAAAATCGAAAGCGGCCGTGCACCGCCCTCCTCGATTTCATGGAAGTCCTCTCCGTTTACCTCGACCTTGCCGTCCTCTACTTCGTCCATGTCGCGCATCCTCAGGTACTCGAAGCAGGTGGAGTATTTTCCGCCGAACTCGCAGTGCATGTCGGCCTTCCGCACCGTCTCGCCCTCGAAGGCCGCCGCCACAGGCACCGGTATGTCAATCTCGCGCACCGTCACCTTGACGCCGCGGACTTCTACGCAGGTTGGTATGAGCTTCTGGTAGTCCAGCTCGTGCACGAGTTCCTCGTAAGTACATACACCGGTGGGCCTTATCTCCGGCACCGGAGTGTCGCAGATGACCGGAAAGCCCATGTTGATGGCGCCGGCCCCTGAGGCATACTTGAGGTCGTCAATATCGCCCAGTCCCAGGCCAAAGGCGAAGATTCGGTCCTTGCAATATTTAAGTGCCTTTTCCCAGTCGCCTTTTCTCACCCCGCCGAAGGTCAGCGCGCCTCGGATGGCCCAGTTGAGCGAGTAGATGACGTGGTGTGTCTCAGGCCCCAGGGGAACGATATAAATATCCCAGCCGGCTACCGGGTCTTCTGGGATGACGCCTTCTTCGAGTAGCTGGTCACGCATCGTGCGGCCCTTGTGGTTGCCGATGAGGAAGGTGAGGATGTTTCGCTTTTGTAGCTCGCGGATAACGTACACGGCCGTTTCGTTGTCTGGCGCTGCACCGATTACTGCCGCGAAGCCCGGCAATCGTCCATCCACTAGCTGGATGCCCAGAGAGCGAAGAATGGTGTCCGATATGAAACCGTGCCAGCCGGGAATCGGCTCCCGGCCGTCAAGGTAGCGCAGCGCCATCAACATCTCTTGCCCCAAGAGCGTTGCTATCCCTGCGTCCAGAGCACTACTCAGGTACGGCAACCATGCGCGCTCCGTTGGCTCCTCGGACAGAAGGCTGCGAGCCTCTTCCAATACTGGTTCCATCTGCCCCAGCGTCTCCACCTCGACGCCGAGCAGCGCGTAGGCCATCGGTAGGTAAAAGGCTGTGCCAGGAAAGCCTATTCTTCCTTCCGGCCCGTACTTGCTCAGCGCTGCCTCGTACTCTTGCTCAACCAGCCGCACGACTTCATGGGAGCCGCGGATGGCTGCTGCTGCAACGATTCTTGACATCTAACGACACTCCCTCTGTTCGTTGCTGTTCACTGCTTGGACCGTGGGCGGCCCGAAAAACCCGCTGAACTTCTGATGCCACTGTTGCAAAAATCGCCCCGACGTGACTGCCAGTTTTTGCCCCACGGGTTTTAACCCGCGGGTTATACTGCAAGGCCGCAACTCGTTCTCGAAATGCTGATTTTGCAACAGTCGCCTAAGAATTGCTTGTCTAATACTTCCTGCTTACTGGACTTTCCCCAGCCTCCGCTGCGAACCGTCTTTTACGCTGCATAGCTGCACGGCGAACCTGAGCCTTATCCGCCAGGGCCCTCATACTTCGGTGTTTCCTGTAGCGCTTTGTGCGGCTTTGACGGCCCGGAGAAGCTGCATGGCACGTCTTGCCGCTTCCCTTGCCACCTCGCCCAATTCCCCAAAGTGCAGGGCCTCGGTCGGGCAGCTAGCCACACAAGCCGGTTCCAGGCCTTCGGCCAGGCGTGCCGGACACAGGTCGCACTTGACCGCTTTTGTGCCGTCTGGTGTTACCATCATTGCCTCGAAGGGGCAGGCCTTGACGCACTCCAGGCATCCGGTGCATTTGTCTGCGTCCAGGAGAACCGCTTCACCAGGCCCCGCCTTCGTGAGGGCTCCGACAGGACACACCGCCACGCACCGGGGCCGCTCGCACTGCCTGCAGTGGATGGGCAAAGCCTCGTTCGCGCCAACTGCTACCACCTTGATGCGGCTGGCTGGCCGAAGTGCCAGTTGGAGGGCTTCCACCAGGTCCCCGGCTTCGCAGTGGGCTAGGGCGCACTCAAGCTCACACGTCTTGCATCCCAAACATTTATCCGGTTCAACCCATAAGGCTCGGTTGGCCATCTTTCACCTCGTCGGTTCCTCGTCTTCCTCGAGCTTCTAGTTTCAGCTCTGGCATCTAAATCTCTGTGACCAGGTGTTACTCGGAAGCCATCGTCATTTCCGCAGCCGGTTCGTACATCATTGGCCGCAGCTTAAGAGCCTCGCGCTTTTTGTTCATGTGGGCTATCATCAGTTGGGCGGCCTTCACCGGGTCCGCTTCGAAGGCGTAGTAGCCGCCCACTATTTCCTCAAACTGGCGGCACATCAGGTCGCGTACCTCCGGCGATCCCATTACCGGCTGTGGCTGGCCAAAAATGGTAAAGATGCCTGACGCCACAACGTAGAAGCCGATTGTTATTGCCTTCTCAGACATCCATTCGGGAGCGGCCCCAGCCACCGGCAGGTCCGAGATGTCGCTGCCCAGGCCGCCTTCTTTGAGGATTTCGCAGCAGGCTATGAGGATGCGGCTATTATCCACGCATGAGCCGACGTGCAGCACCGGCGGCATGCCCACCGCTTCGCATACCTCGGCCAGGCCCCGCCCGCCGTGAATAAAAGCGGCCTCAGGTGTTAGCAATCCCTCCCGGGCAGCGGCTAGGGCCGAACAACCCGTAGCTACCACCAGAACGTCGTTGCGGATCAGTTCCTTCATCATTTCCACGTGGCCCCAGCCCTGTGTGAGATGCGGATTTTCACATCCCACGACGCCGGCCACTCCTCGTATCCGTCCTGCGATTATGGCGTCGTTGAGAGGTCTATATGATGGTCGGTACTTTCCGCCGAGGAGCGTGTAAACGTACTCCGCCGTGAAGCCGGCTATAACGTCCACTTCGTGCTTGGGGATGTTTATCTTCGCCGGGTCGCGCTTCGGGAAAGCCTCAATAGCTCTCAGGAGTATCGTCTTGGCGATTTCGTAGGCTCGCTGTTCCTCGAATTCGATGTGTTCGACGCCGGGGTGCTTGGCCTTGGGCGAGGTGGTAATAAAGCGCGTGTGGAAAAGCTGGGCAAGCCTGGTAAGGCCCGGCATCCAGCACTGAACGTCAACAACCATAGCGTCCACGGCTCCGGTTAGCACTGCAAGCTCCTGGTGCAAGAAAGAGCCCGCAGGGGGTATGCCGCGCCGCATCAGGACTTCGTTGCCTGTGCAGCAGATGCCGGCTAGCTGAATCCCTTGGGCGCCAACTTCTCTGGCCTTTGCCAGTATTTCAGGGTCCCTCGACGCTTCTGCCAACATGTCAGACAGCACTGGCTCGTGGCCGTGCACGATGACATTTACGTGATCTTCCTTCAGCACCCCCAGGTTTGTCCTGGTCCGCAGCGGTTTTGGGGAGCCGAAGAGTACGTCTTGCAGGTCCGTGGCAATCATTGAACCGCCCCAGCCGTCCGCCAGCGCACACCGCATCCCCGACAGGAGCAGGTTCTTGGCGTCCGCATCAACGCCCATGTTAGTCTGGTGCAGCAGTTGGACGACTTCGCGGTCTATGGCGCCCGGCATGATGCCCAGCTCGCGCCAGATGGCCTTACGCGGCTCCGGCGCCCGCTGTGCCATGACGAGCTCACCGTGTAGCTTGCCAAACTCACCCAGGCATGCCTCGGCAAGCTCCTTGGCTACGGCTTCAGCCGAACGCCCTTCGTGGGCTATGCCGAATTCTTCCGCCAGGCGCCGAAGCTTGCGCTCGTCTTTGATGCGATAGCCGCTTTCGGGATGTTCGGCCGCCAATAGTAATGCATGCGCCACCGTGCGGCCGTGGTCTGAGTGGGCTGAGCAGCCTGAGGCAATCTTCCGAGCGAGGTTCCGGGCCACGATGGTCGCTGCCGTCGCCCCACACACTCCCTCTTGTGGTCCCATGCCAAAGGGGTCTATCCTGCACGGCCCCATGGCGCAGATCGTGCAGCACACTCCCAACTTGCCGAATCCGCACTGGGGTTGCATCGCTTCGAGCCGCTCCCAGGCCAGTTCCACCCCCTCGCACGCTGCGCATTCGAGCATTGTGCGGGCTGCTTCATTAATTGTCCTTGGCCTCTGAGCCATCGTTCATGGCCTCCTATTTTTGCCGTCGTCTTTGGCTCGCTGGCTTACCAGGACCCAAACGGCAAGCTTACTTAGTCCCCGCAAGCGAATATCCTTTCCGCAGGGCTTGTTCCCGTTAAGTCTTTTCCGACAATCCCCACAGGCTAATTTCTTGTTCTGCTGCTTGGGGACTGTCGGCGGCATGTACCAGGTTCTCAAGTGCTCGTCCTTCGGCCCGCGATTTTTCGATAGTATCTACGCCCAAATCCTTGCGAATAGTTCCGGTAGCACAATCGCTGGGCTGAGGCTTCTCGCCAACCAATTGCCGTGCCCTGACCACAGCTTGTCGCCCCGCCCAAACCGTAGCCAGGCATGGACCGCTGCAGATGTAATCTAGCAAAACCCTCCTCACATCCTCGCCCCAGCGTTCTGCTATCTCGGGGCCGTAGTGCAGCTCTGCCAACTCTCGTGTTGGCCTGACGAGTTGTGCAGCCACCAGCTCCAACCCGGAGCGCTCCAGTCGGCTGATGATTTCTCCCACCAGCTTTCGCCGCACCGCATCGGGCTTGACAAGGACAAAGGTGTGCTGCACCTCCGGGTCGCTTGTTTTCTCAGTGGGCCTGCAATTTTCCATTTTGCTCAGTACCCTTCGCTCCCACTCGGCGGGCAGCCATCGTGAAACCTTAGCCCACGTCAGCCCATGTCGGAGCTAGCCTCAGCGCCGATCGCCGTAGCTTCCAGGGATTCGATGCGGACGGCGCAGGCACCATATTCGGCTAAGCCCGTCATGCGGTCAAGCGCCCACAAACTCGCTTTTCGGCTTCGCGCTTGGGGCGACAGAAAAAGTACTCCTTCTGGTGTACGATCGCTCACTCGTACCGTCGCCACCATTTCTCCGGTGCGCGAAACCACTCGA
>JANZZA010000097.1 GCA_026419655.1 Armatimonadota bacterium
GAGGTAAGAGATCAAGCACGCAATCCTGGCTCCTCTCTCCCCATCGGCTCAGCAGAAGCTTGATTCGCCAACAGTCGCAAGCGCTTTTCGCCCGAAGGCCTTCGGCGGGATTTAGTCTCCCCGGTCGTTCCTTTGTGCCGCGGACTGGCCATATCTTGCCCGCCCGGAACGTCTGTTTCCGAAGCCCCGCAAAGGCCTTTCTCACATGGAAATCTCTTGCCTGCGGGAAAGGCCCGTCATTTGCCCCGCATCTTTTTCCTTTCCGGCTGGCGGACTACGCAACCCCGCGGCGTAGCTTCCGCGCCGCCAGCTTTGATACTTCCATCGCCAGCACTCCTGCCACCGCCACTGGAAGTATTAGTGCCCAGTCTTGCAGGCTGAGGTAAGTTGTGGCGAAAACGTTTCCTCGCGGCAGGCCGTAAAGCGCGAAGAACTGCGCCACCAGAGCTGCGCTCGACCCCAAAAGCAGCCACGGGTTGGTACGCAGCGGATAGACGAAAATTGACGTGATAAGGCTGCGACAGCTAAACACATGAAGCATTTGCAGCAACACGAGGGTCGTCATAGCTACGGTTCGCGCGTGCTCCAGGTCGTGGTTTTGAAGCCAGGCAACGCGGTAGGTGAACAGACAGCCGGCCCCGAAAACGGCAGCTACAACGATGCCGTGCTGTATGACCAGAGCGTCGAAGATTTTTCCGCGCAGGCCGTAGGGTCGGCGCTTTAGGAGGAAAGCTTCGGCTGGCTCGAAAGCCAGAGCAATGTCCTGGAAGCCGTTAGTCACCAGGTTGACCCAAAGCAACTGGGCGGCGGTGTACGGTATTTTCCAGCCAAGCAATAAAGAGACTATGACCGATAGGACGCCTGCCACCCCCGACGACATGAGAAAGAAGACTACCTTGCGGATGTTTTCGAAAATCAGACGGCCCACGCCTATAGCGTCGTAAATGGAAGCGAAGCTGTCGTCCAACAGCACGGCGTCCGAGGCCTGACGGGCCGAATCAGTGCCTGCGCGGCCCATTGCCAGGCCTATGTGCGCTCGCCTCAGGGCAGGGGCGTCATTGACTCCATCTCCCGTCACGGCCACCACCTTCCCTGCCCGCTGGAAGGCCTCTACTATGCGCAGCTTATCCCTTGGCGTGACCCGTGCGTACACCTGCACTCTCTCCAGGTTTTGGTCTATTTCCTGGTCGCTGGCTGCCTGAAGGCGAGTGCCCGTCATTATTGCGGGGTCGTCTTCTATCGGCAGGGCTAGGTGGTCTTCGCTGAGGATACCCACCTCTATGGCGATGGCCCGAGCTGTAGCAGGATGGTCGCCGGTGACCATAACAACGCGCACGCCAGCTTCTTTACATCCCTGGACAGCGGCTGCCGCTTCTGGTCTTGGCGGGTCAAGAAGACCGATGAGGCCCATGAACACCAATCCCCTGACGTCTTCTTCGCTGATGGCGCTCTTATCTGTTTCGGCCTGACAAAGGGCGAGCACGCGCTGCCCTCGGTTGGCCAGGCCTTCGGCGATGTCGAGCCATTTTTCCTCGGCCAGCGGCTCCACACCGTCTGGTCCCATCTGCATCGTGCACCGTGGCAGGAGAACTTCCGGCGACCCCTTTGCCAGCAAAAGACGCCGCCCGTCCGGCAGTTCGTGCACCGTGGCCATGAATTTTCGCGCCGAGTCGAACGGCACTTCGGAGACTGTCCTCGCGTCGCGCCTCAGGTCTATGAGCCGAGGGGCCAGCACTATCGCAGCCTGTACTATCGCGGTCTCTGTGGGGTCTCCCAGACACACTATTCCCGTCTCCGCTGCGTCGCGCCGGCATTCTGCGTTATTACACAGCACACCGACCTGCAAAACTTCCGCCAGGGTCGCCTCAACCTCGCACTCGCCCAGCGGCTCGTCGCCGATTGTCGCCAGTCGTTCCTCGGGGCAAGCGATAGCGGCTTCGTCGGTCAGTTCTATTTCCCACGGCCCCCAGACGATGGTACGCAACGTCATGCGGTTTGTCGTCAGGGTGCCGGTCTTGTCAGTGCAAATGACTTCCACTCCCCCCATAGTTTCAGCGGCTGGCAGTTTCCTTATCAGCATGTTACGCTCGGCCATGCGTTTGGCTCCGACGGAAAGAACGATTGTCACCACGATAGGCAGGCCTTCGGGAATAGCTGAGACCGCCATAGCTACGGAAGCCAGGAAAACCTCGACCAGAGCCTCGCCGAGGTACAGACCGACGGCCACCACCACCGCGCTGCAGCCGAGGAGGAAGACAGTAATCAGACTAGCCAGTCTACGGAGTCTTTCTTGCAAGGGTGTTTCCACGCGCTCCACGGCGGTCATCGCGCCCGCAATCATGCCCAGTTCGGTCTGCGGCCCGGTGGCGCAGACCACTGCTTCTCCTCGCCCTTCCACGATAAGGGTCCCTGCGAACACCATGTTTACGATGTCGCCGAGAGGAGTGTCTGGGTTGCTCAGCGAATCGGCAGTTTTGTCCACAGGTACCGACTCGCCCGTGAGCAACGATTCATCGGCCCTCAGTCCGACCGACCGGATCACGCGTGCGTCCGCTCCGACTTGAGAGCCAGCTTCCAGGATTAGCAGGTCGCCCGGTACCAGTTCTGCGCTGGGGATAGTCTGCAAACGTCCGCTGCGCCGCACATGAGCCACGGGTGCTGCCAACTTGCCCAGGGCTTCTATCGCGCGGGTTGCCCGATACTCCTGCACAAAACCCACGGTCCCGTTTATCAGCAATACCGCCACAATTACCGCCGTGTCCGAATAATGATGCAAGAGGGTGGTAACTACGGCGGCGGCTATGAGCACATAGATCAGGGGACTGGCAATCTGGTCTACCAGCAGTCGCCACACAGGATAGGCTGGCACCTCGGCCACCACGTTCGGGCCAAACCTGGTCAGGCGGGCCCTTGCCTCCTCCTCGTCCAGGCCCGCTGGCCCGACTTTAAACCGACGTGGCACGTCCTCGGCACGCAGCGTAATTATTTCCCTTCGTCCCGGCAGCTCTTCAAGCGTCATGGGTGTGCCTCCTGCCTCATTCTACCATTCTGGGCCGGAATAGCCTCCCTCGGTAGGGGAGTATTCAGTTTACTCAGGATTTTGTTTCTGGCGGGAAAGATTAAAACCCGGAGAATCCCCTTGGTGGTCTGTCTCAAAACCCGGTGTTGGCTACTTTAGGGCCACAAAAGTGTATAAACTTGCGTCTCTCACCTTTTCGCCCGGAGCGCATCTCCCAGGCGCTGCAGAAACTTTTACAACAGTATCCTTAGAAAACCGAATACTCCCGGACCACGAGGCCATGCTGCTCCGCGGAAAATCCGACCATGGTGCTC
>JANZZA010000151.1 GCA_026419655.1 Armatimonadota bacterium
CCGGCCAGGGAGAAGAAAAGCCCAAGGAGGCCAGAGAAGCTAACCATTGCGGCAACGCCTTACCGCAGCCCGTCCGCGAAGGGCCAGGTCCCAACACTCCTGCCGACACAGCGACGGCGCCGCGCAGGCCAGCGACTAACGGGTAGAGGCCCGCTGTTGCTGGGGCTTAGGCGACGACGCCTCGACGATGGTCAACTGGCCATCAATGGCGAGCTTGACCATGAGCATCTGCTGACCAGCCGCGGCTCCAGGACCACCGGCTCCCATCATGCCACCCATACCCATACCGGTGCCCCCCATTCCCATTGGCCCCATGCCCCCAGGTCCCATGCCGCCCGGGGCCATTCCCCCCATGCCCATTGGCCCCATTCCGCCAGGCCCCATGCCGGGCCCCATCCCCGGGCCCATACCGCCCATGGGCATTCCACCCGGACCCATCGGCATTGGCATGCCGCCACCTTGCCCACCACCCATGAGAGGCGGCACCATGCCTCCAGCACCCATCGCTGGGACCGGCATCCCGCCGCCCATACCGCCCATGCCCTGGCCGGCCATCGGGCCCATTCCGCCGGCCCCCATGCCGCCCATACCTGGGCCCATCCCAGGCCCCATGCCCGGGCCCATGCCGGGCCCCATCCCAGGCCCCATCCCAGGACCCATGCCAGGCCCCATCCCCGGGCCCATTCCGCCCATACCCATCGGCCCCATTCCGCCAGGCCCCATGCTACCCATGGGCATTCCACCGCCCATCCCCGGACCCATGCCACCCATCCCAGCCCCCGTCACCGGACCGCCCATGCCGCCGGCTCCCACGGCCCTCATCGCTGCTGCAGTGCCGCCCAACTGGAACTGGTACAAAACTGGGATTACCTGCGCCGGCACTTCTATGGTGTGCTTGGTCTGCTCCTCGAAAGCCACGAAGCGCTTCTCCTCAAGCCCAAAATAACTGATTCGTGTAGCTTCATAGGAAGTTGGCAGCGGCCAGGTCTGATCGCCCACCTTCACCATGACTATTTGCCGGTCTTGCTTGAAGGTGCTCAAGATCCGCGCGCATTTGTGCCCGGCCACCCACTCAAAACCGTCCAGCTTGCTCTGCGCCTTAACCACCACCCGCGACACCGCGTTGGGCAGGGGCAGCACTGACAGCTCGCTTTCCCATGTGTCCCCAACATTAACAGCCCGGATTGGCAGTTTGACGTAGTACTCGCCGAGAGGAAAGTGCTCGTCCTTGGGGTTCAGCAAATCAATGCCGGCATCAGGGAAAACCCTCAGCCTCACCCGCGACATCAAGTCGCGTAGCTTAACGCCCTCGCCGCCCACCACCTGGATGTAGCCGCTCTTGAGGGCCTTTTCCAGCACGGCTGGCGCGTCCTCACTCGTCGGCGATAGCACCGTCTCTGACCACGCAGCCTTGACAATCGCCTCCAGACGCAGCGGTATAGGAATGGTCTTCTTCTGCTCTTCGGTCAAGTAGACAGCAAGCTTGCCGTCGGCAGTGTAGTCGAGTTTCTGCGCCTTGGCGTATGCGGCCCGCAGGACTACCGGCGCACGCACTTCCGCGGGCGCGATCTCGTTGCGCACGCTCACCGTTACGCTGCTCTCGCCGACGGGATTGCCCGAGGGATCAAAGGCGGTCGCGACAACTACGTAGTCGCCGTCAGGATAGATGCGGGCACCACTGGCGTCGCGCTTGCGGGTGTCCCAGGCATATGCAAAGGGGTTAATGACGGCTGTGATGTAGTCGCCCTCTTTGCCGGCCGGGGAGATTTTGTAGGAAATCCAGCCGTCGTTGGGATTGGGCTTGGTGGCTTTGACCTCAACGACCCCGCGCACCGTGCCGGGCTGCGGCGACGTAAACCGCACCTGCTGGCCCAGCGCCAGAGCATAAGCCAGACAAGCCGCACCCAGGACAACACTGCAGCGGATAGCAGGTCTCATCGCGTTTCTCCCCCCGGGCAGTGCTCGCGATCAATCAGGCCATATTCGGCCGCAACTTCGGTCAAAACCGGCTGTAGCCGTGCGCGGCAGGCCTGCAGGGCCTCGGGCACGACGCGGGTGTCGGCCACCACGGACATGAAATTGGTGTCGCCTTCCCAGCGCGGGACTACGTGGACGTGGACGTGCTGAGCGATGCCGGCCCCAGCGGCCTTGCCTATGTTGATGCCGACATTGAACCCGGCCGGAAACATCATCCGCTCGACTGCAATCAGGCAAACCCGGACCATCTCGGCAAGATAGCACAGGTCTTCAGGACACAAATCGGCGATGGTTGGTACGTGCACTCGTGGAGCGACCAGGATGTGCCCCGAGTTGTAGGGGTAGGCGTTGAGCATCGCAATGGCTCGACGCCCGGCCACCAGTACTACGTCTGGGTCGGCCGTCTCGGCTGCCCAACAAAACAAACACTCCGCCGCTGGCGGCGCGCTCACGTACTCCATCCGCCACGGCGCCCAGATTCTTTCCACCGGCATCACCTGTGTCTACCAAGTATAGCCGCCCCCGCGGTCCCAAGTCAACGAAAGCACACAATGGGATTAAACGCTGCGGTGTCCAGTGAACCAGAACACCCGAGGGGTTCCGGCGCGGGACAGGACGTAGGTGAAACACCTGGGTTATTACTCACCGCGCGCCACGCGGGCGAGAAGCTATGCCAGCACCACGGGGGAGTATTCGGTTTTCTCAGGATACTGTTGGAAAAGTTTCTGCAGCGCCTCGGAGGTACGCTCCCAGGCAAAGGATGGGACACAGAACTTCATACACTTTTGTGGCCCTTTATGCGTCAACACGGGTTTTGGTGCGGACCACCGGGGTGATTCTCAGGGCCTTACTGTTTTCTGCCTGAAACAAAATCCTGAGTAAACTGAATACTCCCG
>JANZZA010000211.1 GCA_026419655.1 Armatimonadota bacterium
TGCACAGCCCAGGGCAGCCGTACTCTTTACCTGGATTCAATGCTGTTCTACAAGCGCAAGCGCCAGCCGGCGCAGCGATATGAGCGGTCAGCACCAGCGGTGTTTCCTACCTCTGAGTACGGAATAATGCCGGCGCCGCCTGCCGGAGTGCGAGTGAGCGTGCGCAAGACAGCCCGCGGTGCGGAGTTTGTCTCGCAGTCATCCCGTGGCACGCTGGTTTTCGTTGTGGAGCCGGCCAGGGGTGTGCTGGCAGGAGTCACGGCCCGCTGGAGTGGTGGACAGAGCTTTCAGCCTTTCCGTGGAGGCGACATCTTGCTTGACCGAGGCGGCGGTGCCACCAATCCGCCCAGGGATGCGGTTCTACTTTCTGCCGAGGTCAGCGGCGGCCGGCTGCAAGCCCAGTGGCGCGAGAAGACCGGCAAGCAGGTATGGAGCGCCACTTACGCCTGCCGTGGGCGCACGCTGATTGTGGATGTGAAGGCGCCGCGCGGCGTTGCTGCGGGACTCCGCTGCGGCCGCGTCTCAGGCCTGCGAAACCCAAAGGCCATTTTCGTGCCCTATCTGCACATAAACGGCCCGGTGTGCGTGGGGTACGCTGAGGGCCTTTTCGTCTCGGTACTGGCAGACTGGTATCACAGCGACTTCAGCATCGTCCTGCCCGGCGGCGGAAAACCCGACGCCAGTAGCATGGAGCTTTTGGCCACGAGCGAATACAAGCCCCTGACCGACGGCCGACGAAATCCTCTGCGTGACCGCCTGCTGGTGACTGTCTCGCCGGAGTTTGCAGACGTGCTGCCCGATATACCCAATCCGCCCTCTCCCAACCGGGAGCGACTGGCGCCATACATGTTCTTCATGGCCATCTCCCTATCCCCTGAGCTTTTCCGCACCTGGAAACGCTACGGAATAGACCACGTGATCGCCAACGACTTTGCCGCTTTTTTTGTTGACAGCTACGCCGAAGGCTTTGCAATGCGCTGGCGCCCGCACCCGGCCATAGGCACCGACCGCGCAACAGAATACGTCCGGGAGATAAAACGGCTGGGCTACGTCTTCGGCGCCTACGCGGACTTTACGGACTACTTCCCGTTTAATGAATTTTGGGACGAGAATAAGGTTAGCCTGACACCCGACGGGGACCTGGCGGACGCGTGGTATGGCAACTTTGCGACAAAGCCCACAGCCATGCCTGAGCTTGTCCGGGCGGTGGGCGCGAAATGCCAGGAGCTATATGAGCCGGGCTGCGTGTACCTGGATGTACACACCAACCTGGGGCCATCGGCGCGCGACTTTGAGGCCGGGGCTGCAGGGGCTGGTATGGCTCGCACCACGGTCCTCGGAAACGGCGACGCCATGGTCGAAGCGCGAAAGTTTTATGGCTCAACTATCTCCGAAGGGTATTACCGCTGGATCTATGCTGGCCTCACGGACATGGACTATGCACAGATGTTGGTGCCCAGCGGCGTGCCGGCCGACGCCCCGCTGCTGGTAGATTTCGACCTGCTCAAGATTCATCCCCTCCAGCACGGCACAATGATGGGCTACGGACCAGCATGCTTTGTTTCTGGGGCCGATGCGGGAACCGTCTATTCGGACCCTGGCCGCGGTCTGGGGCCGCCGCCCTTTTACCGCTATATCTCAGCAAGTCTTGCTTACGGACACATGCTCATGCTCGGCTACGGCCACCTGCCGCCCCTAGCGCGCTTGATTCATTACTATGCGCTGATGCAGGCCCCCCAGCGCGAATATCTCACCGACACCGCGGCGGAGATTTCATACCATAATGGGGAGCGGTTCTTGGGCACCAGCGAGGCCTTGGCGACCGACGCCCATCTCCGCAGGTGCCTGCGGGTGAAATACAGCCGCGGGCTAGTAGTCCACGTAAACTACAACGCCACCGAAAACTGGGAGATAGATTGGGACGGCAGGCGCTTCACTCTCCCACCCTACGGCTGGCTGATTGCAAAACCCGGAGAGCTTCTGGCTTACAGTGCCCTGGTCGGCGGCTCGCGGGCCGACTATACATTGTGCAAGGATTACATTTACCTCAACTCGGGCGAGGACACGGTGCGCGAGGGCGCTTTGGAAGTTTCTGGTGCCGTGTGGCTGAAGCGCGAGGGCAAAGCTTGGCGGGTGATACCGTGCGGGGACCTGGGCGGGTGGGAGCCCTTTAGGCCAGAGGGCGCACCGCCCCAACATCGCGACTGGCGCCTTGCTGGCCCACCGCCTGACCGCGGCTGCCGCCTAATCGTCATAGACACTCAAGCATTGATGGGCCGGGCGGCCGACCAGGTGACCGTCGAGGCCCGCGACGATGCTGGCGCAGTCGTAGCCGCCGAGACGCGAGTCCTTGACGATGGCCGCCTGCAGGTCCTCCCCCAAGCCGAGATAACTGACTACTTATTAAAGTGAGTGGCAGGCGCCGGAGTGGGTGGCGTGGGGTGGCCTACGGAATGGGCCAACGGTTATAGAAACGTTTTCGGGGGAACCCTTTGAAAAGGGTTCTCCCCCAGACTCCCTTCCCAAACTTCTTGCACTGTTGGCGAGCCGGATTTTCGGGTGCAGGCGTGCACTGGCACGCCGGTATTGCGCTGACAGATTGATTGCCACGTGCGCCACTCCGAGGACCGTCTAGCGCGCCCGAAAATCCGGCCCGCCCGAAACAGCCGGCCCGCTAGCAGACACCGTTCCGCCTAGAATAGGAAAAAGCGTGTGCCTCGCGTGGCCGTCACCCAGGAGATGATGACCCAGATTGCTCCAGCGAGGAATTCCCCGACTACCAGGCCCAGGAAAAACTGCCGCGCCCGCCGATAAGACCTCACGGTCGCGTAGCGCATGATTGCCGTCTTGAACAGCCAGCCGATCATGGTCGAGAACCACAACTGGATCATCGGCCAGCTCGGCCCCATGGCATAACCCAGCGGATGAAAGGGCCACCAGGTAAATCGCATCCGTGCCAGGGAAAGAAGCCACGTCATGGTGAACCCCGCGGCAATGCACACCCACCCGGCCACCGTGGGCCGCCTCGGCTCAGAAAGCATCTGCATCAGCGCTGTGAAGGGCTGGCGCGGGCTGGCATTACAAAACCACGGCGACAGCGTCACGCCGCCAAAGCGGAAGGCCGTGTACATCATGGAGCCGTAGGAAGCCACGATGGCCACCACCACGGCCAGGGCAAGGGCTGGCATGAGACGGCGCACGTCTATCCTGGTCTCGTCGGCAATCTTGTAGCTGTCCATGAAGCTGGGCATGATGAAAGTGCGCAGGTCCAGCATGAAAACACGCTGGAAGAAGGCGTGCACCGTGAGGTCTCGGGGCGTGAGGAAGCCCGTGCCGACGGTGTTGGCGTAAATGTCGGTGGCCCGAAAAGGTGCCTGCACGAAAAGCAACCCACCCTCACTTATCAACCGCGTGAGTACCAGGGAGACCATGAAGAGCAGCAGAATAGAGATTACTGCCACCCAGGCGCGACAACCTGCCAGGCTGCACCACAGGGCTATGCCCGCCACGCCAGCAAGAAACCCCCAGACGGCCACTCGATGGGGCAAGGGCTCGTCGCTGTCGTCAATAGCCCCCGCTCGCGCGCCGCCGAGAGCCTTCTCCACCATCTGCGAGATTTGCCCGCGCAGCAGATTCACGATGTACCCGCACACCAGCACGAAGGCGCCCAGCATCTGCAGCGCGTTCTCGGGCCGGGTCGGGTAGTCCGGCAGCGACGGCACCCGCACTCCTGCTGCAAAGAGGGCCACGGAAAGCAGGTTGAACATAAGAAAGAAAAACCACAGGCTGAAGGACAGGTCTGTCGCCAGCAGGAAGCTGAAGCCGATAATGCTAAAGTGAACTATCGCAATCATGATGCCGACCTGGTTCCACGGCGCGGTGCGGAAATACGGATTGAGGCTCCAGGCCAGCGTGATACCGGGCACCACGGGAAAATAGCGGTGGATGCCGTTCCAGGAGTGGATGATGAGCGGGATAGCGGCTGCAATCCACGTCAGGCGGCTGCGCAGAAAGGGACTCACCGGCGCGCCGTCGTCCTCAACCATGTCCAGCGGCAACTGCACCAGCGGGAAGATGAGGTGCTCGTTCTCGACCCACTGGCGCCGCAGGGCTACCGTGATGCAGGCATAGGTCCAGAATATCAGCAGAGCTACAACAGTCCAGGCCAGGGTCGGCACAAGCCACGGCCGCCAGGGGACTGCCTCACCCGGTCTCAGCCCCTCGTAAAACGCGCGGATGGCAAACTCATCCGTAGGCGCGAGCCACCCGGGTATATACTTGTAGAAGGTTTCCGCCCATTTGTTCTCGGGCGAGGCAAAGTAGCGGTAGCCGGCCAGGGTAGGGAAAAGATATTCCGTGAGCTGGAA
>JANZZA010000600.1 GCA_026419655.1 Armatimonadota bacterium
ACTGGTAGCTACTTCGGGACGAGTGTCGCAACGGACAATAAGGGTTTTGCTCGGAAGGGAGGTCATCGTGCTCACAGGACGGTCGCTTTACGGCGCCTTGGCGGAGACACCTGCGGGCTCCGCACCTGGCGCCAGGCAGCGCAAGTCACGGCGTGGCCGCTCCCAGGTTTTTTTCACGGCCTCGCGCAGCAGCGAAAGGATGGCCTGGTAGTCGGGGTCGCTGCGGTCGCCGAAGGGCGGTGGGGTGCACTTCCTTCCGCTGGGCGTTACAGCGCCAGCAAGCGGCGCTGCCAAGAACAGAGACCTCTCGGGGGCGGCTAGGTCAACCCATTCTGGCCTGGTCAGCGGGACATCGCCGTGGCACGAAGCGCAGCGGCGGGCCTGGATAGCTCCCAGAGCCGTCCAGAGCTCCTTGTCCTCAGCGATGTTGTAGGCCTGCGCCAGCGGCCCCCGCTTGTAAATAAAGTCGTCATGATAGACCGCGTTGGCGTCCAGCCAGGTGTAAAGGCGCTGCCAGTCGCCCTCGGATAGCTGGCAGAATTCCTTGTGGCTGCCGCGAAGAACCTTGACCAGCCGACTGGCATGGGAGCCAAACTCGCGCACCTGCGTCACGCGGGAGTTGTCGCCCTTATTGGAGACGGCAATGAGGCCGCGGCGCGGGTCGAGCAGCGAATCGTAGGCGCGGTTATGGTCTTGGGTAAGGCCGGGCGACAGGTCGAGGCCGGCGGCAGGCTTGAGACCACTGTGACACCGCAGGCAGTGGCGGTTGAGCACAGGCTGAACATCCCGCAGGAAGCTCAGGGGTTTGTCGCTGCCCCAGGGCGGAGGAGAGGGCGTTGACGGCCCTCGCGCGAGGGCCATTGGCACGCCCCGCATTGGCGGCGCCTCGTCGCGGGTCTCGTGGCAGCCCGTGCAGCTCCGCACTTCTCCCGGCCGGAAGCTTGTGTAGCTGCGCATCCGCCGCAGCTCCATGCCCTCGGCGTCCAGCGCCTGAAAATAGAGCGCCACGTCCGCCGGCACTTTGAAGTACGCCGACCCGTCCGGCTCGACGGGCACGGTGCCCAGGATGCGCACGGGAGTCCAGTTGACCCCGGTGGCCTTGGCGTCCGGCTCGTACCGTCGCCCCCCGATTTCGTTGTCGTAGAGCCACGGCACGGGTTCGGCTATGCGGATGAATTTCACTTCGCCCGGGTCAAGCTCCGGCACCCCGGACGTAACGTTAGTGACGATGAGGGTGGCCTCTGGCTCCGCCGGAAAGGCAGGACTAACAAGCACTGGCGGGCGCGGTCGTGGACGAAGTGGTACCGGCATCACGCAAGAGATAGTCGGGTCGCGGTAAATGAGTTCCTTGCCCCCGTAGACATCCAGCAGGTAAAGGGCGTAGCCGGTTTCGTCCTGCATGACGCCGTCGCAATAGGCAGCCAGAAAGGTTGTTTCTGACAAGGGATACGGGTCCATGTACCAGCCCTGGCCCGGGGGCAGACGCCAGCCGGGGGCTGATGGGCCAGGCGCCGCGCCGCCGTATTCGGGCCAAACGTCGGGCCCCGTCACGCGGATGACGGATGCAGGATTGTTCATGCCCACGGCGCGGTCAACGATAACCACCGGGCCAGCGGCGAGGGTATGATGGCCGGTGGCGATAGCGATGATTCGATGGCTGCCGGGCATGGGGCGCGGCACGGTCACGGTCGCGGGGAAATCAAAGTGCTGCTTGACGTAGTCATCAGCGCCCGTTCCATCGGGGCGCGCAAACCACAGCGGATGCATGAGGGCTAGGCCGCGCTCGTGGTACTCCCAGTGGGAGTAGCAGATGGTACCGTCATGCAGCACGCGGGGATACCAGTCGCCGTCCTTGGTGACCGTGAGCCGCTGGATTTCTCCCGTCGCTCGCCGCAGGACGTAAAGGTTGGTAGTCGGCTCATCTTTGTCATACTCGTTGCAGTTGAGCTCATAGCCACAGCGCTCTGACTCGAAAGCAATGTCCCCGTTGGGCAGGTAGCACGGATTCAGGTCGCTCCATTCTCCTGTGGTTAGCTGGCGCAAGCCGGAGCCGTCCACCTTCATCTCGTACAGGTGCAGCAGGTCAACGGTGCGGTGAAGGTCGAAGGTCGCCTGGCGGCTCAGCCAGCCTTCGGGCGGCTGGTCGGAGGCTGCGCGGGCATAGGCGAAGACTACCCGCGATGCGTCGAAATCGAGGTCAATGCCGTGGACGTTGCCGGGGCCGAGGCGGCCGTTGATTAGCGGGATGACCTGAGGCGTCTGGCCGGGGCGGAAGTGCTTCAGGATGAAAATATCTCCGCCGGGCCGCGACCCCCAGGCGTGATGATTGACGTTGATATCGGCATAGCTTTGCTGGGTGAAGCGCTTGACGAAAAGCAACCGGTCGAAATCCAG
Source organism: Armatimonadota bacterium (assembly GCA_026419655.1). GTDB lineage: Bacteria > Armatimonadota > Zipacnadia > Zipacnadales > FEN-943 > JANZZA01. The sequence continues at coordinate 2,395 of JANZZA010000600.1, forward strand.
GCGCGGATTGGAGAAGGCCAGGTCGCGCAAGAGCCGCCGGTGTTCCAGTCTGAGCGCACGCCAGGCTTGCACGTCCTGGGGCGCGGCTTGCAGGGCCTCCACCTTTTCCCTCGTCTTACGAAGGGCTGACTGCAAAGGCCGTAAGGCAGAGACAGGCAAACCGTCGTGCTCGAATTCCCTCATCAGGGCCTCCGCCCGGCGGAAGTCATCTTCCATCAGGCGCACCAGGCGACGCATGATGTGCGGCGCAGCCTGGCGGTTGCTCTCCCAAAGGCCCCAACGGATGCCCCGCTGAGTGTCCTGGCGTAGCCAGTCGGCCTCAACCATCTCGGCATGAGTGCGCGGCGCAGCAACAGCCCCTGCCAGGGCGTCTTCTGGCTGCCCCTCTTCACGCCAGCCCAGGAGCGCATCGGGCTGGTCAAAGCTGGCCACGCGCCCCTCGCCCAGGGGCACCTGGTCGCACCCCAGCCATGCCCAGGCCGGTGCCGCGTTGCCATCCACCGCGCGGAAGAATACTCGCCGGCCAATCAGGTCGCTGGTGTCCCATGTAATCGGGCGCAGGACGTTTCCTACTGGTGGCTCGGCGCGGCGGAGAATCTCCAGCGTCTCAGCATCCACAAGCTGAAACCAGTTCAAGCCCGCGTCGCCCGTAGGGCTGTCGGCGCCCATGGCCATGAAGGTGTACGTCGGAGTAGTCATCACGAAGGTTGGCGACCGGACGGCACCGGTGCCGGTCTCACCGCCGCGGAGGGATGAAAGGTAGGGCGGGCACGGCCGCAACTCGCCGTTGGTGGTCATGATGCCCCAGGTTGGCGGTGTGCCCTCCATTTCTACTGCGTATCGCTCAGAGGCCGCGCGGCAGCGCAGCCATTCATCGGCGCTGAGGCCTTCTGGCCGCGTCTCCTCGGTCCAGCCTTCCGGCAGGCGGCCGAGGACAAGCGCTCCCATCATGTCCTTCTCGCCCACGCGGATAGCCCGCAGGCCCATCCACGCAAAGGCCGGCTCCGCCACGCCGTCAATGGCGCGGAAGTACACGCGACGCCCAACAAGCTCCACTACGTCCCAGCGCACGGGCGTCATCTCATCGGTGCCGGGAGGGGCAACCTGGCGCAGGGCCAGGCCTGTCTCGGCGTCACAGAGGGCAAACCAGTTGCGCAGGCGCCGCTGCCCCGGCGGGCCGTCGTGGCCGCAAATCACGAAATACACCTCGTCGGCGTCCAGCACGAAGGGAGCCGTGCGCACGGCCCCTATCCCAGCCTCGCCCGCGCCAAGCGACGAGAGATAGGGCGCGACCCGCCGCCCCGCCCCGTCATAATCAAGCACCCGCCAGGTGTCTGCCGAGCAGGGAACGAGTGCAAAGCAGGCCCAAACAAAGGCCGTGACGGTCCAAACTGCAAGCCTCACGCGGCAGATTCCGGCTGTTTTGTCTACAAGCAAAGGGCCCATATGGCTGGCGCTTCTGGAAAACTGTTTCTTTCTCTCGGAGCTTGCTGGACAACAATAACAGAAAGGTTTTTCTGGAGGAAACATTTGAAAAGGGTTCTCCCCCAGACCCCCTTCCCAAACTTTCTAGTGCTGTCCGGGTAGGAGAGGGTTGCAGTCTTTCTGCCCAATTGGAACGGGCACCAGCCGCACGACATCATCCCCGGTGAGGATCAGGGCTGGCAGAGATTGGCGCACGCAGAATCCTTTGATAAGAGGCAGCCTCAGATAGCCCCTTGCCAGACCTCTTCGCCGGGTTCTCACCTGGCCGCAAAAGCGTGTTCTAGCAGCTTGGTCGGTGCTTTGCCCGGACCCCTGGAGGCCTCTGCCCGGTTAGATGGTCACTCAAGGCGATGAAGAACCGGCCTTGGGGACGACCGTGCCTCCATTGCCGCGGCAATCCACCAAAGACCCGTGACGGCCGCCCAAGACATGGGCACACCTATCTCCCTGCCTCCAGCAGTGCCACTTGCAGCCTGCGCCGTAGCTCGCACAAACGCCCATAAGAAAACTTGCGCTGCAACTCAGCATACGGGTGGACGGGAGGCGGATTGGCCACGCCCTCGGCGTAACGGACGTAGGGATTGGTATCAAGAAAATGAGCTACCTCTGCGCGCACCTCGTCTATCAACGTCCTTAGCTTTGCGGAGTTCGGGGCGCTGCGCCGGACGGCATCCTCGGCCGCGAGCAGATACCGCATATCGGTGATGCCCTCTGCGACTGCTTCCCACTGAGGCGAGGGAGCACAATACGACGAGCCTGCCGGGATAGTATAGCACCAGTCACGGGTGGAGCTGTCTCGGTCGTCGAGCGGGTCGCCTTCGGGCCACTGATAAGCCCACTGGAAAACTCCCTCTGCCCCTGTCGCCCAGGCGTAGACGCCGTAAAAGAATCGGTCGGCGGCAGGCACCGGGTCGCCAGTGCTGCCACCGTTATAGATTGCCAAAACATCTCCCATAGCCCGCGTGTGCTCGATAACGCTGCGATTTATCCCACCGCCCCCGTAAACACGCACATCCAGCCAGGGGTCGAGCCGCTCAGCCTCCGTATGGTCGGTGGTCATGGCCACACGAGCACCTGCTTCCTTCACCATCCGCACCTGTTCCTCAGCGACACGCAGGGCATCCTCCGACGCATAGGCCTCATCCACCGGCATGAACAGCACTTCCAGACCCTCTGCTCTCGCCAATTGCTGCACATGCCTGCAATATGCCGTGTATCCCTGCGGATGATACCTGTCGCCGTGAGTGCAGAGATACAAGGGACCGGAGAAAAATCTCGAATATAAGCGCAGAAATTCGCGCAGGCCTTCATCCTGCCACTGGAAGCCTTCCTCGGTCTGACGATGCCAGAGCATCCGGAAGGTATAGACAAACACGCAGTTCATGCCGCTATCGCGCATGTCTGCGAAGTGGGCGGCCCAACGGTGGTAAAGCTCGTCGTCGGGGCAGGAGAGGTTTAGCGTGGCGTTGTAAAACATCCCCAGGTCCGCGGCTGGCCGTGGCAACCTCAGAGGCAACACGCGCACCCGCACCGGTAGGCGCAGGACTTTTTGTCCCACCCGGACCGCCAGTGTGGCCCGGTAGACCGCCGGCCGAGCCCCGGCTGGTATTCTGGCACGCAGCCAAACCACACCCAGCCCTTCGGCCGAGCAGCGACCCCGACTGGCTTCCTCAAACCACCGCGCCGGGGAATGCCAGAAATCCCACCGCTGCATGCCGCTCACGCGCGCCCAGCCCGGCACGCCGACCAGCAACTTCAGCCACGGTGCATCCCGGCCTCCTTCCAGGTTTACAGAAAAAGTCGCATGTGGCTCTGCCATAAGCAAAGCGCCGCCCGAGACCGTGTCACCCGGAGTGCCGATCAGCTCCAGCACGTCGCGGCGGGGCAGGCGGCTCAATTCTTCCGGCGATATATCGCCGGCAAAAAGCGCCGTGAGGCCTGGCCGGGGCACATCGGGCACCTGGCTCGCAACGGCGCTCACTGCTGCCTCCCTGACATCTTCCCACGCTTGCACGACCCCGGCGAGGACGGCGGATTCTGCTCCCTCACGCGCCAGCGACAGGGCCTTTATGGGGGCCGCCGCGGCCGATGGGCCGAAGGGAAGTGGACGGCACGCGCTGCTAAAGGTGATTCTTACGATGTCGCCGGCAGTCTCGACGGGAAAGCTCAGGAGCTCGGCGCTGAGGGGGAACAGGCGGCGAGCCACCACGCGGCCATTGACCTGAACATCAAGGGGAATCCGGGCCCCGCAAGAGCCGCCGACCCACAACCACAGCCGGTACCGGCCCGCGGGTAAATCCAGCCGAAGAGTGGCTGACCTTTCCTCTCCCACCGGTATGTCCAGAAATAGCCCATCGGGCAGCACCTGGGCTTGAGGCGCCTGCTCCCAACCGTAAGGCCGTACCTCGGACCAGCGCTGATCGGCAGTCAGCGGCAAGGCATCGTACAGCGGTGGCAGCGACATGGCTGCCAGCACCCACTCGCCGCGGTGCCCCATTTCCGCCCATAGTCGCCGCACCTGCTCGGGGTTTTCTTGCGGTTTCTCCTGCAGCACCAGGTCGTCAAAAAAAGCGCGGCCATAGCCGTGCAAAGTGAAGCCCACGCCTAGACTGGCTGTACCCTCAGGAAGCGTCAGTTCCGTCCAGACCAAAGTCCAGGAGTGGGTGCCGCTGACGCGCTGGGTATCGGCAAAGGCTATTCGTCGGCCTTCGGCGTCGTTAGCACGCAACGAAATGCAGACGCCGCTTGCGCCCCTGACGTTTTCTGTGCGCACCCAACCCCAGAGTCGGTATGTCCGGCCAAGAGGCCGCGGCGTAACCGTCTGTTGCCATTGATACCAGTCCACGGGTGCCGACGGCTCTACTCTTATCGAGGCAGCCCAATCACCGCTCCGCCCCCCTTTTACCGCCTCAAAGGTGACACCCGGAGGCCCAGTACCCCAGAAAGCCCAACCGCTGGCCTGATTTTCGAAGCCAGGATTGGCAAGAAGGTTGTGCTCAGACTCCGCGGCAAAAGCTTGCAAACAAACGCACAACAACAGCACGTGCACTGGTTCCCTCACCTCGCCGGGAACGAAAACCACCGCGCGC
>JANZZA010000225.1 GCA_026419655.1 Armatimonadota bacterium
CCTCGCCTTCTGCTACGCCGGAGATAATGTAGTAGCGTGCGCCAACGGCGTGAAGATATTCGATGGCGGCCTCGACCTTGGCGCCGTCTTTGCAGTCGCCGTAACCAGAATGCATACCGGCCACGGCCAGGCCGGTTTCGGCTAGAAGGTCACGCACCAGGGCTGGGTTGTGGCTGGGGAAGAGGGTGCCCGCCTCGATGCCGTCGTAGCCGGCCAGGGCTATTTCGCGCAGGACTCCTGCCAGGTCATCGGCAGGGCGGCGTCCGAAAACAATCAGTTGGCAGCCAATCTTCGGCTTGTTCATGGGTCTTTGCTGCTCGGATAAGTTTTCCGTGAGAAACCCTGTGGTGAGTGGTGCCAAACGTCGTGTCGGCCCAACTGGACCCCGGAAAGTGCACAAGGCAGTGCAACCGAACTTGCACCCGCGACTCCTTCTCGCGGCCGGAAAAGCCACTTGTGCAACAGTCTCCGTTGAAAAGGGTCGTCCCCCACGTCCCCTTGCCAAACTTTCTCGTGCTGCTTACACCGCGTGCTCTCTCTTCGGCCACCGACGGAGCAGCGCTAGGGAGCCGCTCCTGCAGGCCTGCAGCCAATCTAACCACCAGCCGCCGGCGTGATGCGGAACAGGCGTATGTCATGCTTTTTAATGCTGAAAGGCATCAGGTCGCGGCGGTTTGGTGCGTCGGCGCTGCCCATGCCAGCCCCGGCGTCCACTCTCATGACTTCTCCGGTCTCTATGTCTTCGACACGATACCCTTTGGTGAAGCCAAGCTCCACGGGGTCAATGGCGAGCCTCGCGTCCACATCTTGCTCGGCATAGCTGACGACGGCCACAACGGCCTGCCTGCCCTTGAGGGCGTAGACTATAGTCGGCAGGTCTTTGCTGTCGGCCACCGCCGGCTGTGGGCGCTCATCCCAGTACCGGTAGGCTTCGTACCCCGGCTGGGAGATGATTTCGTCCACGGGCTTGAACAGAGCAAGCTGGGCCTGGCCTGCCGGCGACCAGGCCGGATAGGGGCAGTCAAGCTCGTGAACCATTGCCACCGCTGCGAACGTGCGCGAGACCCACGGGTCTTCAGCCTGCGGGCCATGGTCATTTAGGAGGACGGGCCATGTCCCCGCCAGCTCGCCGTTGGATACCAGAAGGATATATTCGCGCGGGAAGCGGTACTGCACGTCGCCTTCGGAGTATTTCCATTCCCAGTCGTATTGCACGGTGGCGAAGGAGTGCAGCGGGAGAATGTTGGTGGAGGTCATGTGGGGCATGGTGATGGGCAGCATACCGCGCTCGTTCATGTACTGGAAGGTGCGCTTGCTCAGCTCGCGCAGTCCCCAAAGGCCCGTCGAGGGCCGGATGGTGCCGTCCTCACAGCGGTAAGCCGATGTCATCATGCGATTGTAGGAGCCGGTGAAGAACCAGTTATCCCAGTACACGCCCCGGTTACCGGCCACGTCGAAGGATTTGCCGTACCAGTAAAGGTTGTAGTCAATGTAAGACTCGCTGGGGACTACTTTTATTTCCCAGATGCCATTGCCCGGCCCGACTGCGCGATAATCGTCCAGGCACCACTCGTCCTGAAAGGTCTGAAATTCCTCACAGGCCTGATAGCTCGCCCGGTTGTAGTAGAAAACCATCTTCGTGCCGTAGCGGGAGCGAAGGTTGAAGCGCACGTGGGCGATGAATGCGTCCAGCCAGTCTGGATATGGCTCATAATATTTGCGGCCGCGCTCGACTACCGCCTCGATTTCTGCGTCGCTGAGTTGCTCGCGATTGCCGCGGCGGAGCATCTCCCACAGGTACATGTCCTTGCCGGCCGGGTAGACGGAGCCACAGTTGCCCAGGGCGAACCAGTTGATGTCTGTGCCCAGGAGCGAGTAGTTGTCGCGCCGCCAGCGGTGCCGCCATGGCTCCAGGCGCGGCTTCCCCGGCGCCGCCAGCAGCCCGAACGTTATCGTGCGCGGCTCGGCTATGGCGATGGGCTTATTGATAAGATGCACTCTCAGCGTCAGTACGTCCCCTTTGCGCTCAAGCTCCAGATTCGGCTTCGACGGGTCCCAGCACCAGCCGCGGTCGTTCTCGGCAAACCACGACAGTCCCCGCACGGGCGTGCCCAGGAAAATATAGCTGCAGAAGTTGCGCGGGAGGTCGTTTACAGCGACCTTTTCCGCCGTCCATACGCCCCCCTGGCCCTCGGGCACATACTGGTAAATGGTATTTCTTATGCCATCGCCCATGGCGTGCATCATTGTGGCGGCGTCGTTCTTGAGGGGAATCTCCAGCACAAGGCCGTCCACGCTCCGGCCGCCGGTGGGCTGCAGCGTCAGGTCAACGCGCATTAGCCCGTCGTAATCCCACGTGCAGGTGGCTTGCGCGCGCACCGGCCCAGCCGTGAAAGCCGCCTGCGCCACCGACCGATAGCCGTTCACGCGCGTGAACTTCAGGGAGCTGGCCCGGACAGGCACCTCTTGGCCAACCGCCGCAACCGCATAACGCATCGGAGCTGCCAGCAGCGGCTTGCCCTTAGCCACCACCTGGTCCCAGAGCCCCTGGGCGTTCATCGTGTGCTCGCGCAGCACCGTGGACACCTCGGCGCCGGCCACCTTAATGGGCGTGAAGGGCGGATAGACTTTCTCCTTCGCGCCGAGGCCCAGCCGCTCCCATTCAAACACGCGCCGCTCGAAAGGCTTCACCAGCTCGTCCGCAGGCACGTTTTCTCCCCAGGCCTTGGCGGCAATCTCGTACTCTCCCTTTAGGGGCGGCAGGTCAAAAGCAATCTCCTGGCGACCGTTGACGAATTTGTCGAGCACCACGGTCTTTACGACCTGGCCGCCGCCGCGCCGCCGTATCTCGCACGTCAGCCGCTCAAGCCGCGCCTCCGGTGGCAGGTTAGTCACGTCCGCCAGTACCCGCATCTTGTTCAGGTACGGGTAATAGCCAAACTGCAGGTCAATCGGCGGCACTTCCTTTTTCACGGCCACCCAGCGCCAGGGCTCGCCCCTCTTCCAGCCAACCGTGCGCGAATAGTAGGTCCTGGCGCCGTCGGGCGAGGTCACGGAAAGCGATAACTCATACTTGCGGGTGGCATCATCTTTTGTCTTGAGGCTGACAGCTCTGCTTTCCCCAGGCGCTAAGGTGAAACTTTCGGCGGCCTTTAGCTCCGGCATCACGTCGCGCGTCAGTAGCATCGCCGCCTGGACCTGGACAGGCTGGGCCGTGGGATTGGTAAGCCGCAGGGAAATATCTAGGTCCCCGACAAAGGGGTCGCCGCGGATTTCGTGTGCTACCGAAAGAGCGTCGGTGCGCGAGAACGTAAAAATCATGTCCTGGGGTGCGTAGCCCCGCCCACCGATGGACGAGAAATTCCAGGGTTCCTTCCAGTTGCGGCACAGATTTATGGCCCACCTGCCCTCGTCAGCCCGCCGGCCCGGCGCTATGGTTTCAATCGGGATTTCGATTTCGCAATGCCAGTGGCCGTCGTGGAGACCATTGGCTTCCCTCCAGTTCCCGCGCCAGGAAGGGTCGGCCTGTACGTTGCCCCGCGCGTGCGTGACGTAGCCCTGCCGCCCCAGGGAATTCGTGAGCATCTGAAAAGTCCGCCCATGCTCCGAGCCAGGTGTCGGGTCAATCCACACCTCGACGGAATCGTCGAAAACTATCTTCTCGGTATCGAGGTTGACTTGGGCCAGAAGCTCGCCCTCGTCAGGGAGCTGGGACTTGAAGGCGACGTAGATATGTTCCTCGGTGGCGCCGACAAAGCCCTCTATCCGCCGACGGTCCAGAAGCCCGTCCCACGCAAAGCCCGAAAATCCAACCGCGACGGCCCATTCCGCCGGCTCAATAAGGCCGTCAATCCTTGGCGCCCGCGGCATTAGCGGCACACGGTACTCAGCCGCCC
>JANZZA010000239.1 GCA_026419655.1 Armatimonadota bacterium
GCCGAGAAAATCCTATGCGACTGGTGAGGCCATAATGAAGCCTGCTTGGGTGAGCAGCGGAAAAGAAAATAAGCAGCCTTCGGCGCCTTGGCCAGCGTTTCGCAAGGCCGGCCACTGGCCCGCGGCGGCATACTTGACGGCCCTGTTGTGCGCGGGTTGGTGCAGGCCCCTCATGGCGGCGGCTCCTTATGAGCTGCGGCTTTCGCCAGAAACGATGGCATTGTCGGCAGTCGTCAAGGGCAAGCTCGTTCCTCTGCTAAAGGGCATAAGCTACGCGGCACAATTCACCGAGAGCGAAGCGGCCTTCCGCACCGAGGGTATTGCCGCCGTGGACGGCATAAACGGGGCCTGGACGGTGCGCTATAGGGTTGTTGGCCCCGCAGCGGCTTCCGCCAGGGTCACCTGCCGCGCCCAGATGGTGGACAAGCGGTGCCTACGGCTTACCTGGGAAGTAGAGTACACCGGCGAGGAGCGGCCCTTTTTCGGCTGGACCGATGGGCTGCGCCTTGAGATCGCCCAAAAGCCGGTGTGGGCCCGCAGCCGGCCGCTGATAAAGTGGGTGCGGCCGTCAGGCCGCCACGACTGGGAAGTCCCCGGCGACACACCATACCCCGTCTGCGAGCGCCAGCTCCGCGAAATCAATCTAGGCGGCGTCCGACTGGTTCTTCTCACTTCCTGGTATGACTCCGACTGGTTCTACAACCGCAACCTGGGCATCGTCGGCTTCCTGAAGCTGGCCTTGCCGGCGAAGGCGCCGCAGAAAACTGTCGGTAGCATGGAAATACTCGCCGCCCCCGACGGAGTGCCGGATGAAGACCTTGTGGCGCTGGCCGTTGAAGAGCCGCTCAGCGTGGCCGTAAGCGCGGGGCCGGGGCTGCCAGTGCGCTCCCCTGGACAGGCGCTCGGGTGGACGGCCCGCACCGCAAACGTTACCTCGGTGCTGCAGAAAGGCCGACTGCGTTGGGGCGTGCATGACTATTACGGCTGCCCGGTGGCCGGTGGGGACGCCCCCTTAGCTCTGGCGCCCGGCCAAAGCAGCACGATAGACCTCTCGCCAGGCGTCACCGCGCGGCGTGGCATTTATTTCCTCGCCGGAGAACTATCAATGGCCGGCGGAAAGCGTCGCCTGTTGCGGGCGACACTGGCCTGCCTGCCCCAGCGGGCGGTTGTCATGAACGAAGCCTCTCCCTTCGGCATAGCGGCCCTGCCGTCCAGTCCCGAGCTGTACCCAGACCAGCCCGCGCAGGAAGCAGGTCTTGCGATGATGGCGCGCATCGGGGTGCACTGGGTCCGCGCCTCGGCTTTCCCGGTGGCCGAGGAGGTCGTACCTGAGGAATTTGATAAAGCCCGGGCGTTTCTGACCCGGCTGAACAAGTACGGGCTACAGCTTCATGCGCAGACTCACCATCCGGTGCCGAAAGACGAGGCCGAAGCCCAGGCCCTGAGGCGTAAGCTGGCGGCTGCCCTCACCCACTTTCGTTTCCTTACGCGCTACGTTGAGTTGGGCAACGAGTACAATTTCACTACAAAAGCAGGGGACTACGTGCGTCTGGTCTTGCGGCCGCAGCATGAGGCAATG
>JANZZA010000370.1 GCA_026419655.1 Armatimonadota bacterium
AGATGTGTATAAGAGACAGATTCTCAGGACCCTGTACGATTGGCGACGGGGCATCTGGCACTCGGCAAATTGTTGCGGTCTCCCGACGTGGACTTTTTGGTTTTCCAAGGCCAGGTGACATGCGTGGGCTGGCTCGCGCCCTTCGCGTCAGCCCGGTTTCACCACAAACCATGGCTCCTACAGATAACCAGCACCGAAGACAATCCACAGGAGGAGCCATATGACAAGATTGCGCTAGCCTTTGCAGCCGGGGCGCACGGCGTCATTGCGCCAGCCGGATCCTCGCAAATGGCGGCCGTCTGGAAGGCGATTCAGGAAGGTGGAATGGCTCCGGCTGGTGCGCCCCAGGTGGCAGCCATAGTTGACCCGACCAGCGCTGCTCACTTATCTCCCGCAAGCGGTCTGGCGGCCACAGTCCTCGCGGAGCAAATGCGCCAGCTTGAGGCCTCTGGCTTGCGCTACGAGGTATGGGAGCTGGCCGACGTAACTGAAGGAACGACTCCCAGCGCACCGTTGCTGCTGTTTGTCAACACCTACGTACTGGGGGAAAAAGAGCGCCAACTTCTTGCGACCCTCCGGGCAAGGGGACGCGTACTGGTCTTCTCCTATGCGGCGGGCGCAATGAGGCCCCTGTCAGGAGTCAACGGACGCGACGTGTTCTCCCTGACGGGCATCGCTGTGACAACGCTCGCCGGCAACGGCCCCTTGCGCGTGGCACCCACGCCGGGGATTGAACCCTTCACCCTTTACGTAGCCCCAGGAACTGAATACGGCACTCAACAGAAAGTGACTCCGTGGTTTTGTTGCGTGGACGCACGGGCAGAAGTGCTGGGCAGACTGGTAGGCACCAAGGCTGCAGGCCTTGCAGCACTCCGCGGGCCGGGATGGACAACGGTCTATTCCGCCGCTCCTGCACTGCCGGCTGCCTTGCTACGCAGCCTCGCCCACGCAGCGGAAGCAAAGACAGGCCAGTAGCTGGGCAATAGCTCTTGTGAGCGCGACGCAAGCCCCCTCCACCAGGCCCGCACGATAACTCAGAAGTTGCATCCCAAATGGTTGGGACCTGTCCCGCCCATGCCACGGCTGTGGTTCATTTTGGTCCTGGGGAGGGCAGTGCGTGACAGCCCTAGCGCCTGTGCCAAGCCCGTGGAGCAACGGGGGTAACGCAAGCGCATGCCCAGCTCCATAAGCTGGATGTTTTGGGGCAGCGGTTAGTGGATGACGGTGAGCTCCAGCTTTTTCAGCAACCACACATTTACAGCCGTGCTGCAAGCCAGTCCCAGACCTTAGCCGAGTAGAACCGGTGGCCCTCTGGGCCGTCGTAGCGTCCCAGGTTCGCCGGTACTCCAAATGCCTGATAAACACGCTCGAGGTGTGCCATAGCCTGATCAACACCTGGCAATGGAAAGATAGGGTCCTCCACGCCCGATATAACGTACAGCAGACGGGGAGCTATGAGCGCCGCGACGTCGTACATTTCCATATACTCCATGATATGCGGGACGTAGTTACAGACGCAGTGAAGCATGGCAAGAATGGAAGCACGGAAGGTGCAGAGGTAACCGCATACCACCGTGGCCCAAAGACGGTCGTCAATCGCGCCAGTGAAAAGCGAGGTCGTGCCCCCGCCGGAAAGGCCCATAATTACAAGCCGACTGGCATCAACCTGTGGAAGCGAAGAGAGATAATCCAGACACACCATGGCTTCCAGGACCCGTTGGCCTATGGTGGTGCGGCCCGTAGATAGCAGACGCATGGATAACTGGCAGCAGCTACTGCCCGAGTCGTTGCGAAGGTCCTCTCCGAACATAAGCTCGCCGAAACCCACCTGGTCAGGAATTAGGGTTACGTAGCCGCGCAGCGCACCCTGAGCACCGTAATCGTCGTCAGGCCCCAGGGGAACTTCGCGCCCGCGCCAGTCCTGTTTGACGCCAGCGACCACCACCTTTCCCATCCCGTGGCCGTGAACGGCCAGCAGCCCCGGACAGCGCATCTCAGCACTCTCATCCCCGCCTGGCAACAAAAGATAAGCGGGAATTATCACACCATCGGAACGGTGCAGGTAGATATAGCGGCGCAAATAGCCGTCAGCCTCTTCCTCGCCTTTGACTTCGGCCTCAACCGCCGGGCGTGAGTCCGTGGAAAGCCCAAGTAGCTCGAGCAGTTTGGTTTTCACCTGCGCCTGCCAGCCGGCCAGGTCGGCGGGGAAGGCACGGCTGAGGCTCATGCTCAGGGGAGCCTCCGCGACCAACTCGTTGACGTATTGCTCCAGCGATTGTCCCGGCAACATTTCCGCTCACGCTCCGTGTAAGATACTCAGCAGCTTTCAACCGGCGCGAAAACAGTAACGCCAGGTACCTCCCCGGGCCAAAACAGGCACAGGTCGCCCTTGATGTAAGATGCTCATGGCTCCTCGGCCAGCGCGCAAAGACTCATGCCGGGGTCCGGCGCAGGCCGAAATAAGGGCATGTCGCCCCGCATGTAAGGTGCTCAGAGCCTTTTAGGCAACGCGAAAACAGTAATACCGAAGTCCGCCACGGCGCCTGGAATAAGGCCAGCTCGCCGGCCACGCAAGCCGCTCAGGGCTTTTCCACCGGCGCGAAAAGGTCTAGTACGGCTATGGCGCCCCGACCGTCTCCTGCCTCGACTGCGTCGCTTCCCCGCCGACACGCGTACCACAAGCGCCAGGCACCGAGCCAGTCCCCCGCTGGGGAACGCTGCCCAAGGGCGCCTGCACACCGGTCAACGCGGCTGCTCGCTTCCGCGGCAGCTTCCACAGCGGGAATGGCTATGACACGGCTGCGCACGAGGGCGTCAAAATCTTGCAGCACCTCGGGCAGCATTGCTTCGAAAGCCGCCAGGTCACCACCCGCCCGCGCACAAATACCGAAGGCGACCGGCTCTCCGAAGCTGTAGGTATCCAGAAAACCAGCATAAAGCAGATTGGCGCCGCCGGTGTAAACCTGAAGAAAATGATGGGCCTGGCGCCACAGCGTCTTGGCGTGGAAGAAGACGAAGGCCACCAGTGGCCCAGCGCCCGGGTTAAAAAAGGCCAGATAAGTGCGAGTCGGGTCCAAAGAGGCCACAAGACAGCCCGGCCCGCCCCATGTCTCCGTGCCGATGTAGCTTGGGCGCTGGGCGGCCACGGAGCGGATAGACCCGGTGTGCAGGACGCCGTCGCCATCCCGGAAGGCATAACACGGCAGCCGTGCTATGTCCATGTCAAAGCGCGGCGCGAGACGAAGAATGTGAGCGTCTGACGGCGGTGTTGCTGCACTGATGCGGCTGACCACGGCGCAATACTCCGGCCGGGCGACGTACTCGGCCAGGTGCGTCACGCCATCGGCCAGCGCACAGGAGACCGCCACAACCTCGACATCACCCCTTCGCTGGCGCTCGACTTTAGGCGCCACTGCGGCCGATGAAACCTCGCGCCCCGGTTGATTATAGCCATACCATCCCGGTGCCCCACCCGTGCGGCGCAAGGATAGCCACTCGCCAGACGCACAGCGAAGGTCAATCTCCAGGACCGCGCTCTCCTCATACGTGGACAGCCGGTAGGCATCGCCCGAACAAAGTTCCAGGGGCGCCAACGTCTGCTCCTGGCCCATGCCCAGAGGCGCCAGCAATAAGCTGCCCATCACCACGGCCGCTGCGCGGAAAGCCTTACTGTTCCAGTACCACGAGCGCATAGCTTTCCACCTCGGGCAAGTCGAGAACGACCAAATCGCCGTCGTGGCGAAGAGGAACCTGGACACCCTCGGGGTGAGCAATGGTAAACAGTCTAGCAGCCCTTAGCCGGAAGGCCTGATCAAGGCGCAGCCAGAGCTGACACGGGGGAGCGGCCCGAAAGCCTCTCTTCCAGTCGAAGTCGGTATTGATGACGTCTACGAGAACTTCGTTGCCCTGCGCAGGCCGGCGGATGTGCACCTGAAGCTTTGCTTGCGGAGAGTTAACCAGCACCCGTGGCTGATGCCCGAGGCGCCCGACAACGGCATGGACAAGCCTGGCTTCCCGGTCCGCATGGGCTGGACTTATGGCTGGCTCCAGGTCGTCCGAAAGTACTACCACTCGCGGCATGTCTGCGAAATCCCGGACCACCTTTCGGCCGCGCTCGCGGCGCAGGCCGTCGTAGTCGGCAAACGGCCCGGTAATGACCAGGTAACCGCCGCGCCGCAAGTATTCGTGCAGCGCCTCGAGCTCGGCGTCGTTGGCAGCGTATATGCCCGGGGCAATGACGACCCGATAAGGGGCCAAGTCCACAGCCGTGAGGCTGCCCGGAAAAATGTCGCCGTCGCCGATGAAGACCGTGTCGAATTGCAGATTGGCCCGCAGCAGAGCCTGGCAGACGCCGTAGTACTGGCGAGAATGGGACGGAAATTCGGGCGCTCCGGACCAGTGGTTGGCATACATGTCCCAGATTTGCGAAGGGAAGCTGAAAAGCACGCCGATGTCTGCTACCGGGCGGCTGCCCTTGTACCAGCCCGCATGGCGTTTAAAGAACTGCCCGGCGGCGACCTGTGGCTCCAGGGGCGCCTCGTAAAACGAGAAGCGATGATGGCCCGCGAAGTAGCAACTACTTAAGTGCGCCTCGGCAAAAAGCCACTGCATGTAAAGGCCTTCCTGCCGCGGCGGCAGAGCAGCCAGGTGCTCAGGGTGCTCCTGGATGTCGAGGAAGACAACTACCGGCTTATCCGGCGCGTGCGCTCGGCCCATGCGGTACAGGGGAATGAAGCTGGCTTCCGCGGGCGAGATGCGCAGCCATCGAGGTGCCGCCCCGTCCCGGTAGTCAATGATCAAACCGGTGCCCACGTTGACAAAGTCGTAAATCTGGCTCTCCGCGGTAATCACTGCAGACAGAGTGGTAATCATGAACTGATTGGCGTTGGTAACCAAGTCGCGGCCGTAACGCTGGCGCGCATATGCCTTGTTGTCGTCCACAATCCACTTCTCCCAGCGCAGGGTGGAATGCAGTTGCATAAGCCACCAGTCGTCGTGCAGGGGGCTTCGCCAAGGCTCGTCGGCCCAGCCATGCTCAGCCAGATAGCCCCGATAATCAAAGGTCTGAATGTTATCAATGCCCCACCGCTCGCGCAGGGTTGCTTCGGAGTAGCGTTCCCTCAACCACGAACGAAGCTCTGCGCAGCAGGCATCACAGAAGCACGGTATTGGCCGCATCCAGAACCAGCGGGAATAGCTCTCGTCGTAGTGAATCCCATCGGCGCCGCCGTCTATCACGGCGCGGCCGATGTCTCGCACGAAGGCGCGGTATCCGGGATTGTTCAGGCAGCCCTGGTTCCAAGAGGCCGTCGGTATGACGTGCCCTGCCGCATCCCGCGAAGCCCACTCTTCTAACTTCCCTGGCGGCACGATGTTCGGGTAGATCGCCGATGAGGTAATCATCGTACAGAAGGTAATGCCACG
>JANZZA010000393.1 GCA_026419655.1 Armatimonadota bacterium
AAGCCACCGTGGTATACTTGGCGTGTACATCACAGGCAAGCAAGCTTTGCCGTCTCATGGGTCGGAGACCTCCTTTTCTTATGCTTGGCCGGTATAACACCGGTTCGCTAGCGTAAGTTTACAGGCTCCGGCCCATGATATTTCTTTCAAAAGGATTGCCCCACACCGGCTTCCCAAACTTTCTGCGCTATGTGTCCGCTCAGGAACGGGAGTGAGTCGCAGTATCCTTCCCGGTTGGAGTAGCCGCGAAGCTCCGCCCGACATGGAAGCATTTACGGGTATGGGGTGTAGGAGGGAAGTCCGTTTTGGCCCCAGAGATGCTCCTGCCGCTCCTGGAAAACCTTCGACGGGGGTGATCTCTATGCTTCCCCCACAGACTTTCCCGGCTTGCTCCCGCCGCACATGCCCTGACGGCAAAAGGGTTGAGACCAAGTATGCAGAAGCAGCTACGGCCAACGGCCGGAATACAGGGTCCGAGTCAGGGGTGACCACGATGGACGCCGCACGCAGAAAGGAATTGCTCCGCGAACTGAAGCCGCCGATGCTTTGGCCCGGCGAGCCGCTGCTGGGAGGTTGGTACACCGAGGAAGAGATCGAAGTGGTCGTCAAGACTATTCGCGAATCCATGGACTGGACGGTGGGCTTTGGCTTCATCTGCCCGGAAATCGAGGAGTTCGAGCGCCAGTTTGCGGCCTATTGCGGCACGGCTGACTGCGTGACGGTCAACGGCGCCGGCACGGGCCTGGACATGGCGATGATGTGCCTGGACCTGGAGCCGGGCGACGAGGTCATCGCGCCGTCAATAAACTTCCGGGCTGCCCCAATGGCCATAATCGGCCAGGGTGGCACCTTCGTACCCGGCGAGGTTGACCCCCGAACGCTCCAGCTCGACCCGGCCGACGTCGAGCGCAAGATCACTCCGCGCACCCGTGCCATCTTACCCACCCACATGAATGGCCTGTCTGCGCCCATTGACCAGTATGTCGAGATAGCTGAGCGCCACCCGCATCCCAAATACGGCCCGGCGAAGGTCATCGGAGATGCGGCCCGTGCACTCGGTGGCGGCTATAAGGGCCACAAGATTGGCTACGGCGCCTGGATGACGGTCTTCAGCTTCCACACGCAAAAGAACATGACCACCCTGGGCGAGGGCGGCGCCATAACCCTGGACGACCCAGAAGTGGCTGCGCGGCTGCGGGGTATCCGCCAGTTTGGCGGCGACCGGTGGTGGGGCACCAATTACAAGATGACCAAGGTGCAGGCGGCGGTGGGCCTGGTGCAGCTACGCCGCCTGGACGAAATGGTTGCGGCCCGCCGGCGCCTGGCCCAGCAGCGCAATGAAATCCTCGCCGACGTGCCTGAGCTTACCCTGCCCTACGAGCCGCCGGACTGCTATCACACCTATTACCTCTACACGTGCCTTGTGCCGCGGGAATGGGCCGGGGCAAAACGCGACCGACTGATGGCAATAATGGCAGAGGAGTACAATGTGGGGTGCATCGTCGCCAATCCCCCCGTACACAGCACAGTGCCCTTCATCGCCAAGCACGCTGGCCACTGGCACCTGCCCGTTTCCGAGGAGCTTGGCCAGCGGCTGTTCTGCGTGTCCCTTCATCCCAGCATGACGTCCGAGCAGAATGAATACGTCTGCGCAGCCCTAATCGAGGCAGTGGAGCGGTTGAGAAAAGAGTAGATGAGAAGCCGCCAGGCACAGCCTCACCGCGGCAGGGGCCTGGACTCGCTGGTGCGTGCGGTGGAAACTGCACGAAAAAGTTTGGGAAGGGGGCCTGGGGGACAACCCTTTTCAAAGGGTTTCCCCCAGAAATCCACCCAGCAGGAAGACCCCCTTTCAGCAAAAAGCGGGGTTCCCCCTGCACCCCCTCCCCGCAAATGCTCGTGCCTCCGGGCGCAGATGCACTAACGCCGCCCCGTGCGCTAAAAGCACAGTGACTGCTATCTCCGCAGGGAGCACGAGAAAGTTTGGGAAGGGGTCTGGGGGACAACCCTTTTCAAAGGGTTTCCCCCAGAAGACAGCAGTTCCGCGCGGCTTTCGGGCTTTGGGACCTGGCCGTCATGGCCGGACCAAAATGCAGGCTGGTAGGCGTCGCGCGCTAAAAAATAAGGGGGCGATTGCAATGCGGGAAGGTGCTCG
>JANZZA010000403.1 GCA_026419655.1 Armatimonadota bacterium
GTGGCTGGGAGCCTGGCGGAGGCATCCTGTGGCGCTACGCGACGACGGAAGGCGGGACTTGCAACTGCGGCACCGGAAACTCGACGCCCAACGACGACCAGCAGCGCCACAATGCCGGTAGCAACATTGCCTTTGTGGACGGCCATGTAAAGTGGATGAAGTGGAATCAAATAAAGACCGTGGATTACGGCGGATCCGTCCGCTACCGGGCGTCGCACTGGTAGTCGCAGGTAAGCGTGGCTCCAGGTCTGGCTGTCGCGGCCTGCCCGGCGGCCCGGGCTGCGGGCAGGCCGCTTTCGGCGCGCGTTCACGAGGCTCGCGTCGGGCTGCAGCCCGGCGTCGGACACCTCTTCTCGAGAGCGCGCGCTAGGGCCGGCCTAGCAGCGGCTCAAAAGCTTCATCTGCCCCGGAATGAAACTGTGGTCATTTTAGCCAGTGCCGGGGCGATGAAGGTTTTCCCGAAGGGGTGGCGGTCTCGGTGAGGCACTCACGGTTTGGCAGGCGCAGGAAGGAAGGGACGCGCGGGCGGCGAATAACGATAGCGGCCTGATGGCCCAACACTTCGCAGGAGGTGGTTACAGTGCGTAAGGGCTTTACGTTGATCGAATTGCTGGTGGTGATCGCGATAATCGCGATCCTGGCCGCAATACTGTTTCCGGTTTTCGCCAGGGCTCGCGAGAAGGCGCGACAGGCTAGCTGCCAGAGCAACCTCAAGCAGATTGCCCTGGCGCATCTGATGTACGCTGCCGATTACGATCAGAAGTTCTGCATCTCGACGCCAGGCTGTGTCGCCGGCAACCGGCAAAACGATGGCAGCTCGCCTGGATGGTGGGTGCTCGTACTGCCTTACGTCAAGAATAGCCAGCTGTTTGCCTGCCCGTCCTTCGACCAGGCCACCTACAACACAGGATGTGGTCTAAACACCAGTAACTGCGGGATGCGCGACGGTCCCTCTCGCTGGCCGGTCTCGTATGGGTATTCCATAGCCATTGGGAGCCACTGGGCATACGTTCAACGCCCGACCGACCCCGGCGGGTGCTGTGGGTCTCGGGGCGGGAAGGATGCGGCGCTGAATGCGCCGGCGGAAAGCTTCCTCGTGGCTGACTCGGCGCGGGCAAATATCGGCGGCGGGTTGTGGGCTGGTGGCGGCGTCTGCGCGGGGAGCTTCACGGACGGCTTCTGTGCACCGATCATTTTCTCCAAGTACCTCAGCGGCTGTCCGCAGCCGGCCTGCCCGCCGACGAAGAGCCTGGGCCAGCGGCTGCAGGAGCTTGGCGTCGGGCCAGATGCCGTGGCGCGGCATAACGGCGGGGCTAACATTGCCTTCGCCGACGGCCACGTGAAGTTCTTCCCGGCTATGCAGATACGCGGCAAGACCGTGGGCGGCCCCATCCGCTTCAACGGCTACGAGCTTTACGATATTCCGTAGACCATCCGCGGTCGCCGGCCGGCAACATCGCAAAAGAGTGCGCCCGCGGCTGGGGTCCGCCGGGCCGCTAGAGGCTTGAGAAACGCTACGGGGACCACGCCCGCAGCCGGGGTCGAAGCAGGCCCCGGCTGCCGTTGTTTTGTGCAAGGGCCAACCTGCATACATGCCTGCCTGGTTTCCCGCCATGCCCCGTACGGCAGCCGCCACGCGGCGGGACACTGCTGCAGCGAATACTCGTCTGCGGAAAATCCCTGGACGTTGCTGCCAACGCCACTTTGCAGCCTGGCAGGCCTGCTCATGACTAAAGGCTCGGGCGCACGGGCTTGCTATACCGTCGTAGCTGTACGTCGGCCAAATTCAGGTTTTTCGACTGTTTCCCTGGCGTGACTGCTGCAGAATTATCACTGGTCGGAGTACGGCTGCGTCAGCGGCATCGGACCGGGGCCAAAAGTTAAGCTGCAGGGGCGCTAAGCGTCGGCCGCCGGAGGGTTTTGCGACAATCACGCTGGGGTGATTGTTGCAGAGACCCCGCCGTCGGAACCAAGCCTTCATTGTGTGCAAAAGGCAAAGCCCCGCTTTCTGTGCGCTGTCTCACTTAGAGATAGGCCACAGCCGGGGTTTTGCCGCGGTGATCCTGGACAGAGGTTGTCGCTGAGACTTCGCGGCAGATATGCTTTTCTTTTCCGTGCGCCCTCATTCTGAGCTCGCCTTCGGCGCCCGGCGCCTCCGCAGCCCCACCGTTGGAACCGCTGGCCTGCCTCCGCAAAGCATGTCCCAGACGTTATTTCTGTGCCACGGGGCGTCTGCACACAACCCAAGACCGTTTCGGCCGCAGGAGGACTTGGCGGCAGGGCGTATAATATACGTAGGGTGCGCAAGTGGCGCAAAACTCCTTCGGAGGTGACGAAGATGCGGCGCGGTTTTACGCTCATCGAGTTGCTGGTTGTGATCGCGATAATCGCGATCCTGGCGGCTATTTTGTTTCCGGTGTTCGCCAGGGCACGCGAGAAGGCGCGACAGGCTAGCTGCCAGAGCAACCTCAAGCAGATTGGGCTGGCGTGGCTGTCGTATGCAACGGACTATGACGGCTACTTCCCGCGGTCTATTACTCCTTGCGCGGGCTCGCCGCCGGAATGGCAGGCCCGGATACCGGTTTACGTTCTGCTGAATCCGTACATCAAAAACTGGCAAATCTGGGCATGCCCCAGCGCCCGGCCGCGGCGGCCCGACGGGAACATGATCTGCGCTAACTGGAGCATCCCGCACCACTGGGTCAACAACGCCATAAATCAGGGATGGGTGCCGGCCAAC
Organism: Armatimonadota bacterium; assembly: GCA_026419655.1. Classification (GTDB taxonomy): domain Bacteria; phylum Armatimonadota; class Zipacnadia; order Zipacnadales; family FEN-943; genus JANZZA01. The sequence goes on from JANZZA010000403.1 coordinate 2,741, forward strand.
TTCCAGCAGACTTATGGCTTCAGCGAGTGGATTTTGTCGTGGTCGGCGCCGGTGAAGGATGCCCAGGTAAGCCGGCCGGCGCAGCTTGTCATCGGCGCGGACTGCATGGGCCTCATGAACAATCCCTACCGAATAGCCTACGCTAACGTCTGCCAGGCGGCCTGCAACTCATCTTACCGCTTGCAGGAGTACACCGTCCATAACGGCGGGTCCAATATCCTCTTCGGCGACGGACACGTGAAGTTCATGAGCGCCGGGGCTATCGAGACCAGTTGGGGCCAGCCCCAGGGTATCTACGGCGACCCGAACAGCCCGTAGCACCGCAGCGGTAGCTGGTCGCGCATATCGCTCAAAAGGGGGGACAAAGGTCCCCCCTTTTGTTTTCGCTTGTTGGAGGCCTGATCAGTGGCGGCTCGCGATAGGCAAAGGCAAAGGGGGGACTGCTGTCCCCCCTGCGACCCCCCTGCTGGGGGAACCCGTTCCCCCAGACCCCCTGCTGGTGTCAAAAGGCTAAAGGCAAAGGGAGGGGGCGAGGCGGGTTCTGCCTGACCACCGCAACAGCACCAGTGC